>JBDTAD010000469.1:0-4098 GCA_039924815.1 Lacisediminihabitans sp. | reverse complement strand
ATCAAATGGCTACTTATCGGCGACGATGGCCAACACGACGAGCAGCTCTATGACAGTTTCGCCGGCAAGAATAAGTCGAATATTGGCGCCGTCGCAATCCGCCAGCTATCAAACAGCGAAGCGGTGCTCGCCGGAGGGCGTAGCAGGGCCGACGAACGTAGTGAAAAGCACAGCATCCGCTGGATTTATGCGCCAGACGGAGCAGGACTTGCCGACCAAATGAGCGACGCAGGCATCCTCCCGCCGCAGTAAAACTGAACCGGCTGAACCGACACCGCTCACCAGTTCTTCGGGCCTTGCGAACCAGCAGGGTAACTGTCGAGTGGAACAGAGCCCGCTTTCCATGCGTCGAGGATCGGGGTCACGATCCTCCAGCACTGCTCGACTGCATCGTCACGCACTGACAGGGTTGGATCGGCAGACAGAATGCCCGCCAGAACCTCTCCATAGGGAATGAGTTCTCCCTCAGCAAAATCTGCGTCTATGGTGATGCGATCGAGGGTGAACGGATTGCCTTCACCGTTAATGTTGAGATCCAGACTCAGACCGTCCGGCTTGAGCGAGATCCGGAGCTGTGCTGGCGCCGGATGACCGCTGAGTCCGGTGGGCAGGTGGGGCACATCCTTGAAGGTCACGATAATGTCTTGCCGACTCGCGGAAAGCGCCTTCCCCGAACGCAATACGAACGGCACTCCGGACCAACGCCAGTTCTGAACCGCGAGCGTCACCTCGACCAGCGTTTCCGTGTCGCGCGAAGGATCCACACCCTGCTCCTTAGCGTAGGCAGGAATGCGCCGGTCACCCACCGTGCCCGCCGTGTAGCGAGCCCTGCGACTCGCTGTCGACGCATCGTTGTCCCAGACGGCCGTCGCTCGCAACGCCTGTGCAACCGACCCTCGCAGATCGTCCGCATCGATGCTCGACGGTGGTTCCATCACCACTATCGCCAGGACGAGCAACAGGTGGCTCTGGATCATGTCGACGAGCGCGCCAGCCTTGTCGTAATAGCCTACCCTGCCCTCCAACGCCAGCTGTTCGTCGATGATGATGTCGACCCGCTCGATATTGTCGGCATTCCAGATCTGTTCAAAAACACGGTTCGCGAACCTTAGGCCCAGCAGGTTCAGCACCGTCGACTTGCCAAGGAAATGGTCTATCCGGTGAACGTCATGCTCCGGGACGAGCTTAAGCAGTTGCCGGTTAAGAGCCTCTGCACTGGCGAGGTCCGTGCCGAAAGGCTTTTCGAGCGCCAACACCGTGCCCGCGGGCAACTCGACGTCAGACAGGGCCGAGCAGACAGCGATAGTGACCCGCGGTGGCAGAGCAAAATACAGCGCCGGCGTGCCCTGGCAAGCCGCGAGGACGCGCCGCAACTCGTCGGGCTTGGTTACATCCGCCTGCAAATAGTGGGACGCCTCTGCTACCGCCCCTGACCTCGTGCCATTCGCGCGGCCGCTCGCGAACGAGTCCGCAACTCGCTCTTGCCAGGTCGCATCCGTCATGGCATCTTGCCCAACACCAAGCAGTTGCAGCTCACCTCCACGACCGCTATCGAGAAGTTCACCGAGTCCCGGAAGCAGAAGCCTCTTAGCGAGGTCACCGCTTGCGCCGAAAATAACGAGGGTTCCTATGCGATCAGCCATCTTTGCAGAATAGGGGCGACACTTGAGCGATGGCTTTGAAAATCGAAAATTACGCACTCATTGGTGACTGCCACACAGCCGCACTTGTCGGAAATGACGGAAGCATTGACTGGTTGTGCATGCCGCGTTTCGACTCAGCCTCGGTTTTCGGCGCACTTCTAGGAGACACCGACCACGGGCGCTGGAAGCTTGCGCCGTCCGGCAAGGCGATCGAGACCAGCAGGAGCTATGTCGAAGACACCTTCATCCTGACCACCCGCTGGGTGACGGCCACCGGTGAAGTCGAAGTGACCGATCTGATGCCCTACGGAGACAGAAGAGCGGATCTTGTCCGGCGCGTTCGGGGAATCAGCGGCACGGTTGATATGGAAGAGGATCTACGAGTCCGTTTTGACTACGCGGAGGCGATGCCGTGGATGCGTCAAGTGCCGGAGGAAAAGGACAACGCAATCATTGCTGTCGCGGGCCCAGACGCGCTCGTTCTGCGTGGCCCTAAGCTGCACGCCTCGGATCATTCTCACGTGGCGACGTTCAGCGTGAAGGCGGGCGAGACCGTCGACCTCAGCCTCACGTGGTATCCATCACATCGCCAACCGCCCACGCCAGTCGATGTGGACAGGTGCCTGCGCAAAACTAAGAAGTGGTGGCACGAGTGGGCCTCAGCTTCAAGGCCGTCGCCGCTGTACCAGGTTCAGGTGCGCCGGTCTCTTCTCGTGCTTCGCGCGCTCACGCACGAAGATACCGGCGGAATAGTCGCCGCTGCAACCACGAGCCTGCCGGAACAGTTTGGGGGTTCGCGCAACTGGGACTATCGCTTCGTGTGGCTGCGTGACGCGTCACAGACGCTGCACGCGCTCCTTCTCCACGGAATTACCGACGAGGCGCCCGCCTGGCGCGACTGGCTGCTGCGAGCGGTGGCCGGGGATCCGGCGGACGTACAGATCATGTATGGCCTCGCTGGAGAGCGCCGCCTTCCCGAGTCAGAGTTGAAAAGCTTGCCGGGCTACCAGGGAGCGTCTCCCGTGCGCGTGGGTAACGACGCCTATAGCCAGTATCAGGGCGACGTCTTCGGCGAGGTCATGCTCGGCTTACAGGCCGCGAGGGCTCACGGGCTAGAGGAGACGGAATATTCCTGGGCACTGCAGCGTGCACTGATGAGTTATATCGAGGACAGCTGGCAACGTGCCGACAACGGCATCTGGGAAATCCGAGGAACACTTCGCCATTTCACTCATTCCCGTGCCATGATCTGGGCCGCGTTCGATTGCGCGGCACGAGCGGTACGCGAACATGGTCTTGACGGTCCGGTCGAACGCTGGGAGTCGATCAGGGACCAGATCTACGACGAGATTGAACTCAAGGGATTCGACCAGAAGCGCAATACCTACACCCAATACTTCGGCAGCACCAAAGTGGACGCGTCCCTGCTTCAGCTCTCGCAGATCGGGTATCTAAAGGCTGATGACCCCCGGATGCTCGGAACCGTCGCAGCGATCGAGTCGGAGCTGCTTGAGGACGGCCTTCTCCTGCGCTACCGCACTGAGACGGCAGTGGACGGCCTTCCGCCGGGCGAGCATCCGTTTCTCGCCTGCTCTTTCTGGTTGGCCGAGCAATACGCCCGCAGCGGCCGAATTGAGGACGCAACGGCGCTGATGAACCGGCTCGTGTCTTTCTGCAATGACGTCGGCCTGTTGAGCGAGGAATACGACGTTAAGGGCAAGCGGCAGGTGGGAAACACGCCCCAGGCGCTGTCTCACCTCGCCCTGGTCCGAACGGCAGATGCCATCGCGGAGGCGCTCGCCAATCGCCCGCAGTGAACCGAACCGGCGTATCGAGTTGTTGCGCGCCCCGAAATGGGGCTGGCGGGTACTTGACCAAGAAAAGCTAGCCTGATAGCTTGCTACAAGCACCTCGTTCTGTCCCCCTAAAGGCGGACAAGGTGCAAAGTTCTTCGTACCCGACGAAGAACGTTCCTTACCCGAAAGGAACAGCTTGCTTGTGCACGCTGTACTTGAGGCCCTCCCCCAGGGCTCCAACGCCATCATTCTTCCGATCATCATGACCGTGGCCATTGCTGCCGCCGTGCTGCTCGGTATTGCGCTGTACGTTCGTCGTCAGCGTCTTGCAGGCCAGCTGACCAGCGTGAACGCTTCGGCGAGCGCAGTGTCTGCGACTGGCGTTTTGGTAAGTGCACTGCTCATTAGCGTCGCACTCGGTAACGCTTCGATTGCCGTAGCCGCCCCTGTGCCGCTCGTACCCGCGAATAACAACACCGTCGTCGTGCTTCCAGTTCCGACCGACCTCGGCGGAATCCAACTCCCCACCAAGTAAGCTCGCGCGGCAACGCGCGGTGCAACGCACCGGCACAGCTGTCCGGAACTCAGGCCGGGCTACTCTTGACCGATGCGGCTGATCAAGATCCTGCGAACGTCCTCTCGTAGCCCGTTGCTGCAGG
>JBDTAD010000468.1:0-1733 GCA_039924815.1 Lacisediminihabitans sp. | reverse complement strand
TGAACCTCGCTCTTACCCTGAAGCAGGGTGGAAACTTGCTCCTGCTCGATGAACCGACCAACGACCTGGATGTCGAAACTCTCGGCAGCCTCGAAAACGCACTGCTCGAGTTCCCCGGCTGTGCCGTGGTGATCACTCACGATAGGTGGTTCCTCGACCGGATCGCCACCCACATCCTCGCCTATGAAGGTACCGACGAGAATCCCGCGAAGTGGTATTGGTTCGAGGGGAACTTCGAGTCATACGAGCAGAACAAGCTCGAGCGTCTCGGTCCGGATGCTGCGAAGCCGCACCGCTCCACGTACCGCAAGCTCACGAGGGACTAGCGCTGTGGAGCTATGGGAAATTGCACCAGCGATTGTGCGATCCCAGCGCCGACCGAGCGTGTGAGGGAGGAACCGGATGACGCGACTTAACCTCGCAATACCCCTTCGCTGGTCTGACTTCGACGCATACGCTCACGTCAACAACGCCGAGATGTTTCGCGTCCTCGAAGAGGCACGCATCCAGGCGTTTTGGCGACCGGATAACGGGGTTGCCGGCTCCGCGACGGCCGTTCTGGATTCGAGGCCGGGCGCCGAATCCATCTCGCTCATCGCGAGGCAGGAGATCGAGTATCTTGCCCCAATCCCGTACATGCGGGCACCGATTGACATCGAGATGTGGATCGGCCGGATTGGTGGAGCGAGTCTTGAAGTGTGTTACGAGCTCTACTCTCCCGTGGACATAACCCCGCGCATTCTGTTCACCCGTGCCGCTACAACGCTCGTGATGGTGACAGCGGCCACGGGCGAACCACAACGGATCACAGACGAGTTACGCGAGATCTGGACGCCTTATGTCGAAGAGCCGGTGAAGTTCACCAAACGCGGCTAATGCACGGCCGTTAATGCCCTACTTCGGATCCTGCGTGTAGTTCCCTGTCCACACGGCTCGGGCTCCCGCCTCGCCGATCTGTATGACCGTCACAACCGACCCGACCGCGACCACGGCAACGGCCAGCGCAAGGATCACCGTAATGGTGCCTCTGGCGACGCGCGCGGGCATCCTGGCCGTGCCGAAGCGGAACCACGCCCACTGCAGGAGCGCGACAATAAAGGTGCCGACAGCCCAGGGCAGCAGGTTCTCGCCGAGTGCAGCGTGGGCCGCAACGAGCGGTGTGAGAGCAACGCGCTCCTCGAGCCATTCGCCGGCGTCCGTAGTGATCGGCACAGCAATGAGTGTAAGAAGCGCGATGATCGGTGTGACCACACCGAGTCTCCGTCTCGCGGCGGGCCACACTGCTGTCACGACGATGCACAGCGCGCTCAGTGGAACCGCGATGACTACGAAGTGCACGAGCAGAATGTGCAGAGGTAGCCCTGCGAATTCGTAGTTCATCAGTCGGTTACGACCGAGCCATCTGAGACCTTGACCGCGACCTTGGCGAGTGCTTGCACCGCTGGTCCGTTGGTGACATCGCCGGTCGCTGCGGCATAGGTGGATCCGTGGCAAGGGCACTCAAAGTCGGTTTTTGCCGCGGCCACGGTGCAGCCCTGATGCGTGCAGATCGCGCTGAAGCACACCACCTTGCCCGCGGTGGGCTGGGCGAGCAGTACCGGCTTTCCGTCCACCGTGGCCGAAAGTGTGCCGCCCACGGGGATGTCGGAGAGCTTGGCGACGTGGGTGTTCTTAGCGATCGCGGGAGCATCACTCGCCGCCCCTGTGCCTGCCCCGCTCGGGCTGCAGCCCGC
>JBDTAD010000467.1:0-5049 GCA_039924815.1 Lacisediminihabitans sp. | reverse complement strand
CGATGATTTCGCCGTGTCATCTCCGGAGATGGTGCTCGCAGCGATCGCGTCGCGCACATCGCGCATCCACCTCGGATCAGCCGTCACCGTGCTGAGCTCGGATGACCCGGTACGTGTTTTCGAACGGTTCTCTATACTCAATGCGCTGTCAAATGGCCGCGCGGAAGTGATCCTCGGGCGGGGCTCGTTCACCGAATCGTTCCCGTTGTTTGGGTTCGATCTGGCCGACTACAACAAGCTTTTCGAAGAAAAGATTGAGCTCTTCGCCGAGTTGCTCAAGGAGAATCCGGTCACCTGGTCTGGGACGACGCGCGCCGCTCTGGTGGAGCAGTCGGTCTTTCCGCCGAGCGAATCCGGATCGATTCCTACCTGGGTGGGCGTCGGTGGCAGCCCCGAGTCTGTCGTGCGCGCTGCTCACTATGGGCTCCCGCTGATGCTCGCAATTATCGGTGGCGATCCGCTGCGCTTTGCGCCCTATGTCGATCTCTACAAGAGAGCACTCACGCAGTTCGAGCGCGCTGAGCTTCCCATCGCTGCGCACTCACCCGGGCATATCGCCGCAACAAACGAGCAGGCTGCGGACGAGCTGTGGCCCCACTTCCGTGCGAACCATGACCGCATCGGGGCGGAGCGTGGCTGGCCGGCCATGGGCCGAGACGAGTTCGACCGTGAGATCGCGGAGGGAGCAATCTATGCCGGTTCCCCGCAGACGGTAGCCACCAAGATCGTGCGCGCCGTGCAGGGGCTCGGACTGGCACGGTTCGACCTCAAATACGCCACAGGAACTATGCCTCACGAGCAGCTCATGAACTCGATCGGGCTCTACGGCCGCGAGGTGATACCGCTTGTGCGCGAACAACTAGCCTGATCCGACGCTTGGGGTTTGGCTCTTGCGCCAGAGCCCGCGCGGTGTGAACATGGTCGAACGATTAGCATCCCCGTCCTGGAACAGCACGCGAAGGAGCACAATCATGTTCTCATCGGCCAAGGCGTTCAGCGGGTTCTCGGTGGACGACATCCCCGCGGCGAGAAAGTTCTATGGCGACACCCTAGGGTTGCAGGTCACGGAGAACGACATGGGCATTCTCGAGCTGCATCTTGATAGCGGTGCGACCGTCATCGTCTACGGCAAGCCGAATCACGCACCCGCTAGCTTCACCATTCTGAACTTCGATGTGGATGATGTGGAGGAGGCCGTTGACGACCTCAACTCTCGCGGAGTGGTCACCAAGATCTACGATGACTCGAATTTTCCGACGGACGCGAAGGGCATTTCGCGCGGCAGGGGGCCGGATATCGCGTGGTTTAAGGACCCGGCAGGCAATGTGCTCTCGGTGTTGAAGGGAAGCTGACTTCCCCCACGAATGGTGCGCAGGCCGGTCTCGTGTGCACTTGAATAGGGAAGTGAATTCTGCACTGATCTCCGCTCTGCGGAACGACCTGCGCGCTGCACGGTTCACGGTCGACAGGCTCGACGCCCTCTGGGGCGCGCAAGCAGCATCCGCCCTCTTTCGTGGCCAGCGCGTTCCTGCCCTGCGCGAGCTGGCGAGGCGGGAGTCGGTGGCTCATGCGGCGGACACACAACCCGAGGCTGCTGCCGCTCTCGCGATGCTGTTTATGTTTGGGATGGAACAGTCGCGGGATGCGGTAGCCGCCGCGCTGCCGACGCTAGGCATTGACGGCGGGGTCGAGCTTGCACTCATTGCTGCCGATGGCGACCTGGTGCGGCCGCTGATCGACCTGCGCCCCTACGACTTCACCGACACCCGAGGCGGCGGTCACTGGTGGATTGCGAGCGATCTGGGCGAGGCCTCGAGCAGGGCGGCGCTACGGCCGGATCACGTGCTCGGCGTGGGCGGAGCATCCATGACGCTCACCGGGCTCATGCTCACGGAGCTTGTCGACACCGTTCTCGACCTCGGCACCGGATGCGGCATCCAAGCCATGCACGCCTCGCGGCACGCGCGACGCGTCGTCGCCACAGATATCTCGGAGCGTGCCCTGTGGTTTGCGGCGCTCAACGTGCGACTCAACGAGATCGACGGTATCGACTTGCGGCTCGGCAGCCTGTTCGATCCGGTCAGTACTGACGTCTTCGACCACATCGTGTCCAACCCGCCGTTCGTCATCACTCCGCGATCGGAGGGGGTGCCTGCCTACGAATATCGTGACGGTGGCATGGTCGGCGATGCGCTCGTTGCCGAAGTCATTCGAGGGGTAGCTGCTCATCTCGCGCCAGGAGGTATCGCCCAATTGCTGGGCAACTGGGAGTACCGCAAAGGCGAAGATGGCCTTGATCGCGTGCGGGGTTGGCTCGATGGTGCGGCGGCCTTCGCAGGCGTAGGACTTGACGCTTGGGTTATTGAGCGCGAAGTGCAGGATGTGGCGAACTACGCCGAGACCTGGATCAGAGACGGCGGTACCAAGCCTGGAACTCCGGGCTTCGACCGTCTGTACGCCGCGTGGCTCGACGATTTTGGTGTGCGCGGCGTGACTCAGATCGGCTTCGGCTACATTCTCGTGCGCAAGAGTGCGGATGGCGTTGCCCGGTTGCAGCGCATCGAACGCTTGCACGCTCCGCTCGGCAACAATGCCGCCGGGCTCGGAGAGCACCTTGCCTCCGCCCTTGCCGCCCACGACTGGCAGGCTGCGCTGAGCGATGAGTCGCTCGGGCTGGCCGCGCTCGCGGTTGCTGGCGACGTCACAGAGGAGCGGCATTACTGGCCGGGGGATGAGGATCCGACCGTCATCACGCTGCGCCAGGGCGGTGGTTTTGGGCGCACTGTCGAGGCAGGCACAGCGCTCGCTGCACTCGTTGGTGCTTGCGATGGCGAGCTGAGCATCCGCGCAATCTGTGCGGCGCTGGCCCAACTGCTTGAGGTCGATGAGGGCGCACTCACCGCGGAGTTGCTGCCGAGCATTCGCGAACTTGTGAGCACGGGCATCCTTCTCACGCCGGCCGCGCAGCAAACCGCCGCCAGCCTTGCTAAAGTTCGACTATGAACATCGCCGCCTTCGTTGTCGCTTTCATCCTCTTTGTCGGAGGCATACTCCTGATGGGGTACTCGTTCGGTGCGGATATCGCGGGACCCGGCTTCATGTTCATCGGCGGCATCCTCTCGATCGCGGTCTCCATCGCGATCCCCGTGCACATCATGAAGCGCATCCATCCCTAAGGTGCTTCGCTCTCACGGTGGATCGGTTCCCTTGTGCTGAACGACGACTTCGGGGTGGGTGCCCAGGTACACGTTCGGGATGCGTCCCCGACGGATGCCGCGCCCTTCGCCGGCGAACCCAGCGGACTCATCGTGCGTTCTGCCGGTTCAGCCATCGCCGGAGTCTGGGGCAGGGCCGAACGCGCCAGGCAGTGGTTGGTCACCTTCGATGAACCTCAGCAGGATGCCCACGGTGCGACCCACGTCGCCGCGCAGATCGCAGAGAAATACCTCGAACTCGCGCCACAGGTCGACGAAGCTGCCGCGACTGACTAGTGAGATCCAGGCGCATCGACTCGCTATCTCGGCGCACAGTACGGCTTCACGCTGTTGTCGGCTGCAGGAGTTTCGTGACGCCGCATCGCTGGTGATGTGGTGATGTGGTGAGTGGCGGCGGCGCCAGGTCGGGAGCTCGACATAGGGTGGAGTCGTGCACACGCCGTATGAAGATCTGCTCCGCGATGTACTCGCGAATGGAACGCCAAAGTCCGATCGCACCGGCACCGGAACGCGCAGCGTTTTCGGCCGTCAGCTTCGTTTTGATTTATCAGAGGGATTCCCTCTAGTCACGACGAAGCGGGTACACCTGCGTTCGATCGTGTACGAACTGCTCTGGTTCCTGCGCGGCGAATCGAACGTCGCCTACCTGCACGAGAACGGCGTCACCATCTGGGACGAATGGGCATCTCCTGAGGGTGAACTCGGGCCGGTGTACGGCGTGCAGTGGCGATCATGGCCGAACCCGGATGGCGGCCACATTGACCAGATCACCGAGCTGATGCAGAACCTGCGCTCGAACCCCGACTCCCGCCGTCACATCGTCTCTTCCTGGAACGTCGCGGACATCCCGCAGATGGCGCTCGCGCCGTGCCACGCCTTCTTCCAGTTCTACGTGGCCGACGGCAAGCTCTCGTGCCAGCTCTACCAGCGCAGCGCAGATCTCTTCCTTGGTGTGCCGTTCAACATCGCCAGCTACGCGCTGCTGACCATGATGGTGGCCCAGCAGCTCGACCTTGAGCCAGGTGACTTCGTCTGGACCGGCGGAGACTGCCACATCTACGACAACCACCTCGAGCAGGTAGAGCTGCAGCTCTCCCGAGACCCGTATCCGTCTCCGACACTGGAGTTCGCCAGGAAGCCCGAATCGATCTTCGATTACCAGTTCGAGGACATCCAGGTTGTGAACTACCAGCATCACCCGGCGATCAAGGCGCCGGTCGCGGTATGACCGAGACTGCCCGCACGATCGGGATGAGCAGACTCATTGGGATGATTTGGGCGCAGACCCCGGATGGCGTCATTGGCAAAGACAACGACATGCCCTGGCGCCTGCCTGAGGACTCAGCGCACTTCAAAAGGGTGACCATGGGACATCCCGTGATCATGGGCCGCAAGAGCTGGGACGCCCTGCCAGAGAAGTGGCGTCCACTGCCCGGGCGCAGCAACATCGTGCTCACGCGAGACGCGGTCTGGGAGGCTGAGGGAGCCATCGCTGTGCCGTCTCTGGAGGCCGCGCTTGAGGCGGCGGTCGACGACGATGAAGTGTGGATTATCGGTGGCGGCACGGTCTACGCGGATGCTGTCGAGATTGCCACCGTTGCGGTTGTCACCGAAGTCGACCTGGTAGTAGACGGTGATGCTGTTGCTCCAGAGCTCGGCCCCGAGTGGGTGCGTGAATTACTGGAGCCGGCCGAGGGCTGGGCGGTATCGAAGGTGGGCATCCGCTATCGAATAGCCCGCTACCGCAAGCAATGACAGAGAATCTGGGCCCGGACCGCTACGGTGCCGACGTGCTCGCCGGTGACTGGCGTAGAGCCGGCCGCAAGGTCGTGCC
>JBDTAD010000466.1:0-2286 GCA_039924815.1 Lacisediminihabitans sp. | reverse complement strand
GGATGAGCACCACGATCACGAGCGCGTTGAACACGATCGCAGACAACACCGCTGAGGCAGGCGAGTGCAATCCCATGATGTTCAGAACGGCCAAACCGGGGAAGATCCCGGCGAACATGGCGGGGATGATCGCAAAGTACTTGGCAACGTCGTTGGCGATGGAGAAGGTGGTCAGCGCGCCTCTGGTGATGAGGAGCTGCTTTCCGATGCGCACGATGTCGATCAGCTTGGTCGGGTCTGAGTCGAGGTCCACCATGTTGCCGGCCTCTTTCGCGGCCGACGTTCCGGTGTTCATCGCGACGCCGACATCCGCTTGCGCGAGCGCCGGAGCATCGTTCGTGCCGTCTCCGGTCATCGCGACGAGGCTGCCGCCATCTTGCTCGCGCCTGATCAGTGCGAGTTTGTCTTCTGGGGTGGCCTCGGCCAGAAAGTCATCGACTCCGGCCTCCGCAGCGATCGCCTTCGCGGTAAGCGGGTTGTCGCCGGTGATCATGACGGTGCGGATGCCCATGGCCCGCAGTTCGGCGAACCTCTCCCGCAGTCCGTCCTTGACGACGTCTTTGAGGTGCACGACGCCGAGAACGGTACCGCGACCCTCCGCGTCTTTCATCGCGACGACGAGTGGCGTGCCACCGCTCTGCGAGATGCGCTCCACGGCGCGCTCGAGCTCTGCACGAATTGCGGTCGTGAGTGCGCCGGACTCTTCGACCCACGCTGTGACGGCAGAACCGGCACCCTTGCGGATGAGGGTTCCGTCTGGCTGGTCGAGGCCGCTCATGCGGGTCTGGGCGGTGAACGGCACGATGGCTCCCGGAGCCGACTCACCCACGTGAACTCCGAGCTTCTCGGCGAGCGTGACGATGGACTTGCCCTCTGGGGTAGGGTCCGCGAGCGAGGAGAGCGCGGCGAGCCGAATCAGCATTCCAGAGTCAGCCCCGCCGACCGGCACGAAGTCCGAGGCCTGTCGGTTTCCGTAGGTGATGGTTCCGGTCTTGTCGAGCAGAAGCGTTGTCACGTCACCGGCTGCCTCGACGGCGCGGCCTGACATGGCCAAGACGTTGTGCTGCACCAGCCTGTCCATTCCCGCGATCCCGATCGCCGAGAGCAGGCCGCCGATCGTGGTGGGGATCAGGCAGACCAGCAGGGCGACGAGCACCGACAGCGACACTGTGGCGTTGACCGCAGAGGCCAGGGGGTTGATGGTGAGGGTGACCACCAGAAAGACGATCGTGAGGCTGGCGAGCAGCACGTTGAGCGCGATCTCGTTGGGGGTTCTCTGCCGCGCTGCACCCTCGACTAGGGCGATCATTCGGTCGACGAAGGTTTCTCCCGGCTTCGAGGTGACGAGCACAACGATGCGGTCGGAGAGCACACGGGTGCCTCCAGTGACGGCGCTACGGTCTCCGCCAGACTCTCGCACCACCGGTGCAGACTCGCCTGTAATCGCGGATTCATCGATCGAGGCGATGCCCCAGATGATGTCCCCGTCGCCCGGTACGAGTTCGCCAGCGGTCACCGTCACGACATCCCCCAGCCGAAGCTCGGCAGACGAGACGTCTTTTACGGTGGCAGCCGTTGCGTCGGGGTCGCCGTGCTCGTCATACGCCGTGACCAGGTGGGCGGTCGTGCTCGTGCGCGTCTTGCGCAGGCTCTCTGCCTGAGCCTTGCCCCGGCCCTCCGCCACTGATTCCGCGAGATTCGCGAACAGCACGGTCAGCCACAGCCAGACGGCAATGCCGGCGGCAAAACTTGCTGGGATGGGTGATCCGCCGGAGAGGCCAGGGCCGCCGAGGAGTGGTTGGGCGATCGCGATGGCGGTCGTAAGTACCGCCCCGATCTCGACGATGAACATCACCGGATTGCGCCACAGCTGGCGAGGATCGAGCTTCCTAAAGGCTCCGGGAAGGGCTTCGACGATCGCGGCAACGCTGAACGCACCGCCAGCGCGAGCAGGTGCTTTCTGTGCAGAGGGAGTCTCTGCCTGGGTGGGAGCGGTGGTGGTGGACATGGATTATGACAACCCTTCAGCGAGTGGGCCGAGCGTGAGCGCGGGAAAGAAGGTGAGAGCAGACACGATGAGGGTCACGCCGATGAGGAGAGCGATGAACAGCGGTCTGTGCGTGGGCAAGGTGCCTGCACTCGCGGGAACAATGTCTTGCTTCGCGAGTGAGCCAGCCAGAGCGAGCACCAGAACTATTGGGATGAAGCGCCCGAACGCCATCGCAACACCGAGTGCGGTGTTGAACCACGGCGTGTTCGCGGTGAGACCGGCGAACGCGGAGCCGT
>JBDTAD010000465.1:0-6332 GCA_039924815.1 Lacisediminihabitans sp. | reverse complement strand
CTCTAGCAAAGTGCTGCCCGAGCACGCGCGCGTGCACAATCGTTCGCTCGTGCTGCAGACCCTCTATGGTTCTGGGCAGCAGAGCAGAGCGGATGTCGCCCGCAGCACCGGATTGACACGCGTCACGATCTCCGATCTGGTCGCCGAGCTCGTGGAGGAAGGTCTCGTCATCGAGCTCGGCCGACGCGAGGCGGCGCCGAGTGAGGATGCGCACCGCGGCAAGCCGGCCATCCTGCTCGACATCGATCGCGCGAGGTTCGACATCATCGGAATCGATCTCGGAGATTATGCGGTTTTTCGCGGAGCGGTGCTCGATCTCGGCGGCCGCATTCTTGAGCGAGCGGATGTAGCACTCGACGGGAGCACCGGTGCTGAGGCGGAGACGAAGGCCTTCGCGCTCGTCGAGCGCTTGATCGGTCGGGCGGATGCTCCCATCCTCGGCATCGGTGCCGGCTCTCCCGGCATCGTCAACGATGCTGGCCTCGTGCTGGGAGCGCCGAACCTCGGTTGGGTCGATGAGCCGCTGCAGGCACGTCTCGCCGAGAGGTTCGCGGTGCCGGTGGTGGTGATGAACGATGCCAATGCCGCCGTGCTCGCCGAGCACAGCTTCGGTGACACAGAAGGCGACACCATGCTGGTGAAGGTGGGGCACGGTGTCGGTGCTGGGTTGATTCTCGGCGGTGTGCAACTCCTCGGCAGCCGCTTCACCGCGGGGGAGATCGGCCACGTCGTCGTGGATCCGGATGGCGAGCCGTGCCCGTGCGGAAAGTCCGGTTGCCTGGAGACCTGGCTGGCCATCCCGAGACTCGACGCGAAGCTCGCTGCGGCCACGACATCCGCCGCTCGCAACGCCGCACTGCGCGCGGCCGGCGAGCGTCTGGGCGTCGCGCTGGCCCCGGTCGTCGGTGCGTTGGGCCTCACCGAAATCGTGCTGAGCGGTCCGGAGAGCTATCTCGGCGGCGTGCTCGTGGAGGCTGCCGCGACCACCCTGCGCACGCGCACCATTGTCATCCCCGACAGCAGCGTCACGCTGCGCCTGACCACCCTCGGTGACGACATTGTGCTGCGCGGAGCGGCCGCCGCTGTGGTCTCTCAGCAACTCGGCTTTTCCTGATCCATACACAACAACACCAAGGAGCGCTCCCGTGGCTGAAGTAGTCATTCTCGAAAGCCAGGCGGCCGCAGGCGAGCTTGCGGCCGACGTGATCCTCGATCTAGTCGCCCGTAAGCCGGATGCTGTGCTCGGCCTCGCGACCGGATCCACCCCGCTCGCCGTCTACCGTGCCATTGCCGCGCGTAAGGCGGACCTCTCGAAGGTGCGCGGCTTCGCGCTCGACGAGTACGTCGGTCTGCCCGTGGGGCATCCCGAGAGCTACCGTTCGGTGATCTGGCGTGATGTGGTTGAGCCGCTCGGCCTCACCGCGGAACTCGTGCGGGTGCCGGCCGATCGCGGTCCCATTGAGGAGGCAGGCGAAAGCTACGAGAAGGCCATCGTCGAGGCCGGGGGAGTAGACCTGCAGATTCTTGGCATCGGTACAGACGGTCACATCGGCTTCAACGAGCCCGGGTCGTCGTTCGCGTCGCACACTCGCGTGAAGACTCTCACTAGGCAGACCCGCGAAGACAACGCGCGCTTTTTCGATTCGATCGATGACGTTCCTGTGAACTGCATCACCCAGGGTCTCGGCACCATTCGCCGCGCTGGGCACTTGCTGCTGCTCGCGTTCGGAGAGGGCAAGGCGGATGCGATTGCGGCGGCCGTTGAGGGCCCGGTCACCTCGAGCGCGCCGGGTTCTGCCATCCAATTACACCCGCACGTCACCGTGATCGTGGACGAAGCCGCGGCATCTCGCCTGGCCAACCTCGACTACTATCGCTATGCCTGGGCGAACAAGCCCGAGTGGGAGAGGGTCTAGCCCGTCGCGCCTACCCCACATAGTGCTGACGCGGACGCGGAGCGAGGAAAAATATGCCACTCCGAAAGACGGAGGATCATCTATTAGCCCTTCCAGCCGACCGCGCAGATCTCCGCGATTTTCTTCGCAAGGCCGCCCTCATCAGCGGCTGCAACGATCCGATTGCTATCACCCGTGGCGGTGAGTCCGACCGTCGAAGCGTCGGCGATGAAGAGGTGTGTGCCGCAGGCGACTTTTCCCGACCAGGCGGAGACTTGCGGGAGGCCTGTACCGCCGTCGTAGAAGGATGCGGCCGCGCCGACGCCGCCAATTTTTGTAAGATTGGCAGCTCCGCCGGTGACCTCACCGTCGTCGCCCTTGTATTGGAGTTCTGCGTCATCGCCATAGCTGAAGTACATCGTAAAGACGTCATTGAAGCTTTGACTTAACACGTCGCTCGTGGCTGTGGCATTGGAGCCGACTCCCCAGACACACGTTTCCGGGGTGAGGAGCAATGGCGAACTGACACCCTGAGGGAACAGTGCCGCCACCGCGGCAGCGAATGGTGCACAGTCGACTTTGGTTTTGGAGCCGTCACCCGTGACTGCGCCGCCAGTGCTACTGGGGGCCGAGCCACCTGAATTTGATCCGCTAGAGGTCGGTCCGCCCGTGCTCGAGGGTTGGGTTCCCGGCGGGTTTGGTGTGAGAGCGCTACACCCCGTGAGCGCGGCAGTTGCAAGCACAAAGGCGGTAACTGTGGCAACGTGTATTGATTTCATGAGAGACCTTTCGTTGTTTTTCATACCCATACCCATGGCCTTGGTGTCACATCGCGGCGTGCACCCGCTGCGCCATCTCCTTCAGCTTCTCGAGACCGATATTTGCCAAGACAGCAGACTCGTCTTCCGCATCCGAGTCGTCAGAAAGTTGCACGTAGTCATTGCCGAACGACACAGCCAGGTTGCTGTCGTTACCCCAGGCCGAGTCCCCGATCCCGGTGACGGCGCTACCCGTATTCTCGATCAGCGAGAAAACGTTCAAGTGATCGCCCGCGTTGGATGTGTCAGTCATGATGCCGAACGAGCGATTGGCGGCATCCACGTACTCGCACGACACTTGGCTGGCCTTGCCGACCGCAGTAATCGGTTTCGCCACAAGCACGTCGTAGCCCGTCGCCGTCTTGATGTCGCTGAGCGAGAAGACGTTGCAAGGAAACGGCCCGGTCTTGGCATCGGATTCGGAGGCGGCGGGTGGCGCCGAGGGCGCGGACGATGCAGCCCCGGATGCAGCAGTGGAGGGAGCGCTGGACGAAGCCTCGGCCGCGCACCCTGCGAGCACCAAAGCTGCGCTGAAGAAGACAGTTGGCACGAGAAGATGGTGAAGGTTCATGGTGCTGACGCTAGAAGTAGGGCGCAACGGCTGCGCAATGCGAGCGGACTGGAACGTTGCACTCGTGACAGAGCTGCCTGCGGCGCCTCTGAAATCTCACTGGGTTCCCTCTGCGTTTTGCCTGCGTTGCGCTCGCATTGCACCGACCCGATTCGATGGGAGCATGAAAACCTCTCTCCGCGTCGGAATCCTCATCAGCGTGATTCTCACCGCGCTTGTGGGATGCGCCGCAGAACCAGCGTCCTTGCCGTCGACCACGCCAGGCGCGGCATCCCCGACCGTAGTGCCGTCGACGCCAACGGCAGCGGTCGGCTCAGCCCACACCGGACTACCTACCGATGTGTGCACAAAGATGCCGTTGGCGCGAGTAAATAAGCTGACCGGATGGGACCTCACGATTGCGCAGTCCCTAGATTCGCAAGGGTTGAACGCCGCCGAATGTCACTATGCGAATGCCACCACTACGGAGGACACCTCCGAAGAGGTGTTTGCCCTAGTTATGACCGGAAAGGGCTCGGGAAGTTTTTGGCAACAGTCGCACGATGCAACTCAGAACGGCCTCGCGGACCTTCCCGGCGTCGGCAAGCGCGCTTACACGGGCAACGGTACTGTCGCGGTGGACTACGGCGGTTTGGTCATAATCGTCTCCGATTGGGGGTCGCTTGGATACCTCGATATTGACCAGGCGCGTTTCCTCGTGGATGAGTTGCACAATCTTTACTCGTGAATGCGCACTCTGGTCCGGCTCCAGCAGCTTCGCAACCTGGAGCCGCCGTAGTGCGACTGTCGGAACCTGCGCTAACGCGCGCGCAGATTCCCAGCACAGAGATCACCGACGGGGACGATAATTGGGATCATGCGGCGACAGAGTGTTCCGTGATCGCCCGAGTGTGTCTCGTGGGTGGGGTCGCCGTCGAAAGCGAGACGGACCGAATCGACAGTGGGATCGTCACCTCTGTTCGGTCGCGACGGATCCTCGCGGCTCTCGTCGATAGCCCCGCTGGTCTCAGCGCGCGTCGCCTTGCGGAGCAAGTTTGGCCAGAGCCTCCAGCCACATGGCCGAACGCCTTGCGCGGCGCGATAGCGTCGCTCCGCGCGGCGTTGGAACCCATTGGCCTCGACGCGTCGCACCTGATCACCACGACCGCCAATGGATGGGCGCTGGCGAGTGGAGTGACCACGGATCTGCGTGAAGCAGAACTCGCCCTCGAACATGCCGAGGCTGCAGTGGCTGCGGGGAACATGACTCCTGCACTAGCGCTGCGATCCAGCCTTCACCGACTCTTAGCTGGCGAGGTGCTTGTTGACGATGACATGGAGTGGCTCGATGGCCTGCGCAAGCGTCATAGGCGCTGCGTCGAGTATTGCAGGCACGTGATCGCCGACGCAGCACTTGCCTCCGGTCGGCCAACTCTCGCGCTCGAACAAGCGGACGCACTTCTGGCGCTGTCGAATGTCGACGAGACAGCACACCGCATCCGGATTCTCGCTCGGCGATCCAATGGTGATCGCCCAGGTGCGATCGAGGCCTTCGAATTATGCCGTTCCGCGCTCGCCGAGCATTTGGGCGTTGATCCGTCCGCCGAGACCGTTGCTGTCTATCTCGATGTTCTACAGTCTGGGTCTGGAAGCTCAGGAACGTTGCCTTCGCTGCCGGTCGATGGTTTCTTCGGCCGAGCCGTCGACTTGTCAACGGTGTTGGCTGCGCTCGCAACGCCAGGGGTGGTGGAACTTACAGGTCGAGGCGGAGTGGGCAAGACGCGGCTCGCGCTACACGCGGCATACGAGTTCCACCCTGAAGGTGGTTGTTTTTGGGCGTCGCTCGGCGACCTCACCGCTGGCGAACTGGTGCCGGTCGCCGTCGCCGAGGCTGCGGGTGCTCCGACTGGAGGCGATCTCCTTAGGGCCATCGTGGACCAGCTCGCGCCACTCGGGCCTGCCCTGCTTGTGCTCGATGGTGGGGAGCTGGTCGTGGATGAGGTCGTTGAAATGATTACGACACTTCGCGAGGCGGTTCCCCAGTTGCGTATTCTCGTCACCACTCGTGTTCCACTCGGCCGCGGCTGGAACCGGATTCCGGTGCCTGCCCTCAGCTCGGCGGAGCTGGGGCGTTCTCCCGCTATGCGCCTGATTGCGGATCGAGTGGCGGCGCGAGGCGGTCGAATTGCAACGGATGCACGGAGCCTGGTGGCGCTTAAAGAACTGTGTACCCGCTGTGAAGGCATCCCACTTGCTTTGGAACTTGCCGCGGCCCAGCTCGCCGGCATGGCGGTCGTGGACCTGCTTGATGAACTCCCCGACGTGGCCGTGGGTGCAAACGGCGTTTTGCACGCCATGCTCGATCAGGCGAGAGCAGCGCTTGATAAGGAGGAACTCGCGGTGTTCGATCGGCTTTCCGTCGTGGACGGAACCGTTCCGCTTTCTCTCGTGCGCGGGCTCGTTCGCGGCGATGTGCCAGCAGGTCGCACTGCACGTCACCTAACCCTCCTCGGGGACTCGGGCCTGGTCACGGTGGATCGGAGCGGCGCTCGCTGGCGGTACGGCCTCGATGACGAACTCAGGCGTCTGGTACGCGAGCAGACCGCGACACCGCGTGAAGCGTATGAGGGACTCGCCGACGCACTCGACGGCATTGCGCCTGCCGATGCCACTTCGCCCCCCGCAGATTATCGGGATTCGATCGATGACGCCGGAGATGGGTTTCGAACCCTGTTCCGCGCCGCGGCGGAGGGTGAAGCGGACCTGCCTAGTGCTTTGAACATCGCCTATCGCCTCCATCGCTACTGGACGGTGTCGCGCATGGCGGAGGGGCGATATTGGCTCCATCGGCTGCTCGCGGTCGCGCCAGAAGGGCAGGCTACGGCGCGCGCTCGTTTTGCCGCCGGATACCTCGGTTACTGGAACGCCGATCCGACGGCATTGCCACTTCTGCGCATGGCGGCATCCGAGTTGGCGAACGACGCGCCAGCGATCGCGGCGCGCGCGCTCATTTATGCAGCGGGACTTGCGGATGACCTCGATCTTGCGGCCGAGGCGAGTCAGGATGTG
>JBDTAD010000464.1:0-3886 GCA_039924815.1 Lacisediminihabitans sp. | reverse complement strand
AATCAGCCGACTATTCGGAATCCGCACGTAGCGCGTCAGCAGGATCACAGACGGACGCGCCCACGAACCAGACGAACCATAAACCGGATGCTCGACATCCGCGGAGACGATCGTCGCCTTCTGGTTCATCACGAGCACGAGTGCTCGCTTGAAGGAGACCACGGCGAGGGGCTCAAAGCCCGCGTTGAGGACTAGCGTGCGCATTCTCATCCAATCGACAGATCCCTGGACGGCTTCCAGGTATTTCGATGCACCTCGCCCCTCAGAAAACCGGGAGAACAGCGGCCAAACAAAAAAGCACCGTCACGAAGTGACAGTGCTCGATTCGCGCGCGGCAGTACCGCACCTCTGGCTACAGTGCCGTATGTAAAAAAGGCCGCGCTCATCCAAGGCTTGGATGGTGCGGCTGTTCGACATCGGCTCTCCCGAAATGGCTCTCAGAATTGCAAGTACTTCAGATTAACCTACAAATGAGCACGTGGATGACCGGGGCACGCAGTTTTGCGGGTAAGCGCCGCCAGCATTGGGGCGGTGTTATGCGCTTCGACAGGCTCAGCGAGCGGGACGCTAGATACCGACGTAGACGTGAATCGCAACCTCGTTCGGCAGCTCGAGCCCCTCATCGGAGCCCTCCACCTGCACGAGCACATATGATCCGGATGCCGTGAAGCTGGCCTTCGCGCCCGGCACCGCGCCAGCGTCTCGCAACTGCTCCAGCAGCTCGGGCTCATACTGCACCGGTTCGCCGAGGCGCTTGATCGTGCCCTGAATCGGGCCGACCGCACCCAGAACGTAATTGACGATGTTGACCACACCATCCGCGAACTTGCCGCTTGGTTTCTGGCCCAGGGCTTCGAGGCCGGGGATCGGGTTGCCGTAGGGCGAGTGCGTGGGGTGCTTGAGCAGCTCGACGATGCGGCGCTCTACCTGCTCGCTCATCACGTGCTCCCACCGGCATGCTTCTTCGTGCACGAGCGCCCAGTCCAGACCGATCACATCGGCCAGGAGTCGCTCGGCGAGACGGTGCTTGCGCATCACGTTTACAGCTTTACTGCGGCCCGTATCCGTCAGGGCCAGATGGCGGTCTCCCTCGACCACAACCAGGCCGTCACGCTCCATGCGGCCCACGGTCTGCGAGACGGTGGGCCCGGAGTGCCCGAGGCGCTCAGAGATACGAGCCCGGAGAGGGATGATGTTCTCTTCTTCGAGCTCGTAGATGGTGCGCAGGTACATCTCAGTGGTGTCAATGAGATCTGCCATTGAAGCCTCCTTGACGTCTACAACTCACGGGTATTCTTGCCTAGGTAAGCCTAACCTGTCCGCTTGTTAAGGCGCCGCCGACGACACCATAACCGTCGGCCCTAGAATTGCTTCATGCCTGAGCTGACAATTCCCAGTAATTTGCTGCCCGCCGACGGACGTTTCGGCTGTGGCCCATCCAAGGTTCGCCCAGAACAACTGGCCTACCTCGCCGGCGAGGGCGCAGCCCTCATCGGTACCTCTCACCGCAAGTCCCCCGTAAAGAACCTCGTCGCGAGCGTGCAGTCCGGCCTCGGTGAACTCTTCCGCATCCCCGACGGCTACGAGGTCGTTCTCGGCAACGGCGGGTCGACCGCGTTCTGGGATGCCGCATCCTTCGGTCTCATCGAGAAGCGCGCACAGAACCTGGTCTTCGGCGAATTCAGCAGCAAGTTCGCTGCGGCAGCCAGCGCCCCGTGGCTCAAGGCACCGTCGGTTATCAAGGCGGATGTCGGCTCGCGCAGCGAAGCGAATCCAGCTGGCGGCATCGATGTCTACGCCTGGCCCCACAACGAAACTTCCACCGGAGTCATGGCACCGGTCACCCGCGTGCAGGGCGACGACGGCGCCCTCACCGTGATCGACGGCACGAGCGCCGCGGGCGGCATCGACTTCGACGCATCTCAGGCCGACGTCTACTACTTCGCCCCCCAGAAGAACTTCGCCTCGGATGGCGGGCTCTGGATCGCCCTCTTCTCCCCCGCCGCCCTCGAGCGGGTAGAGCGCATCGCAGCAACCGACCGCTACATCCCAGAGTTCCTCTCCCTGACGAACGCGGTCGCCAACTCGCGCCTCAACCAGACGCTCAACACTCCGGCGATCACGACCCTTCTGCTGCTCGACAACCAGCTGCAGTGGATCAACGGTAACGGCGGACTCGCTTGGGCCGACGCGCGCACCAAGGAATCGTCATCCGCCCTGTACGACTGGGCAGAGTCGGTGGACTACGCGACCCCGTTCGTCTCGAACCCTGACCACCGCTCCCAGGTGGTCGTCACGATCGACTTTGACGAGAAGATCGACGCCGCAGCGGTGGCGAAGGTGCTACGCGCCAACGGCATCGTCGACACCGAGCCGTACCGCAAGCTCGGCCGCAACCAGCTGCGCATCGCGACGTTCACGGCCATTGAGCCGGCGGATGTTCACCAGCTGATTGCCTCGATCGAGTACGTGGTCGAACGCCTCTAGAGGGGCTGCGGCACTTCGACAGGCCCAGGGACCGAACGCTACGACGAATAGTTACTCACGGCCGAGTCGATCACTCCGCCGGCGAGCAAAATAACGATCCCCAACACCGCCTGCAGCGCAAAAATCAGCAGCGGCACCTTGAGCGCATCGAGCGTTTTTGCGCGACGGTAAATGATCACGTAGATCACGATGAGCAAGAGCAGCAGCAGCCCGAGCGAACCGAAACCCCACGCTAGCTGCTCGCTCAGATAAGCGAGACCCTGCCTGACATCGACGTGCGCTGGGTTAGACGACTTCAGAATCGCCTCGATAAGCCGGGAAAATAAAATCGGCACCGGGACGACGAGCGAGCTGAGCACGATCGCCCAGTTTTGCAGAGACCTGGCTTCGCTCGTGCGCTTCGGCGCGTTCGAGGGAATCGCCTCTGGGGTCGTGTCTGTCATGGCATCGCTCCTCGTCATCGTTGAACTGTGCGTGCACTAGATCCTAGTTAACACTGGCGCATGCAATACCGTTGTGGCATGCGCCTCTGGTTGAAAGATTCCGAACGCCGACCAGACCCCGCCCCTGTTAAGACGGATGACCGCAAGGCCATGCTGGTTGGCAGCGGCCTATGGCTTGTCGCCCTGGGAGTGCTGCTCGTGTTCGCGCGCCCGATCACAGAAAGCGGCAACCAGTGGATGCTGTGGGCCTGCGTTGTGGGCCTAGCGCTCGGACTAGCCGGGCTCCTGTACACGCACCGCCGTTACCGGCGGCAATAGCTGAAGCTAGCGATCCTCGTCGTCATCGTCGTCAGACTCATCATCGTCTGACTCATCGTCCTCGAGTGACTCATCGTCATCATCAGAGTCGTCATCCGAATCCTCCAGCGCGCTGTCGATGTCTACGCCATCGAGGTCGCCACCGTGGAGCAGGCCATTGTCGAACTCGTCCTCGTCGTCGTCGTCGACATCCGGCTCATCTTCAGCTTCGCCACCGTCGACGCCCGCAGCATCTTGCGCAGCGCGGTAATCAGCGAGTCGATCCACCCACGGCACCCACTCTGGAGCGAGAAGTGCGCCCTCGCTTGGCAGCAGTTCTGTCTCCAACACCGACGGTGCCTCGCCGTTGATGCTGGCGATGCTCACCGTCCAGTGCCAGCCCGGATACCCCGAGAGATTCGTCTCGAAGTACACCGAGATGACGCCTTCACCCTCAGAGATCGAGCCAGCATTGGCGCCGACCGTGTCTGCAGTCGTGATTTCGAGCAAAGCGGCTCGACCGAGGTCGAAGTCAGCAGTCGTCGCTTCGGCCGACTCAGGCATCCAACTCATCCGCGACCTTGCGCAGCATTGCCGCAACGGTTCTGCTGTGGCTACCCTCTGGGTAGCGTCCGCGCTTGAGGTTTGAGCCAACGCCG
>JBDTAD010000463.1:0-1671 GCA_039924815.1 Lacisediminihabitans sp. | reverse complement strand
ATCGGGCTCGACTGCCGTTTCTACCAGGCCTCGAGTTCAGAGATGTTCGGCGCTACGCCGCCGCCACAAAACGAGGAGACGGCCTTTTATCCGCGTTCGCCGTACGGTGCAGCAAAGCTCTACTCCTATTGGGTGACGCGTAACTATCGCGAGGGCTATGACATGTTTGCCGTCAACGGCATCCTGTTCAATCACGAATCACCGCGTCGTGGTGAGACCTTCGTCACACGCAAGATCACTCGCGCGGTGGCGCGGATCAAGGCTGGCCAGCAGGACGAGCTCTTCATGGGGAACCTGGATTCGGTGCGCGACTGGGGCTACGCACCGGAGTATGTCGAGGCCATGTGGCGGATGCTTCAGCACGACAATCCAACCGACTACGTCGTTGCAACCGGCACAAACTACACGGTCAAAGACTTTTTGCGGATCGCTTTCGAGCACGTCGGTCTGGAGTGGGACAAATACGTCAAGTTCGACGATCGCTACCTGCGCCCGACCGAGGTCGATGCCCTCGTAGGAGACGCTTCTCGCGCAGAAGAGTTGCTGGGGTGGAAGCCACAGGTGTTGACTCCGCAGCTCGCAAGGCTCATGGTGGACGCCGACATCGAGGCCCTGGCTGCCGGAGGGCGGCCGTGGATTGACACGGTTTACATCCCATAGTGACTGCCAACCCCTCCAGTGTCCAGCCGGTGACTGTGGCGCTCGCCATGCTGACCCTGGTCCCCGGGGGGATGGGGGGCAGCGAAACCTACGCACGCGCACTGACCCGCGAGTTGGCGACTGGCCCGAAGGTTGATGTCACCGCGTTTGTTCCGCGTGAGGCCGGTGGGTTCAGTGAGAGTGTGGACGAAAGAATCATTCCCTCGGTGAGGGGTGGAGCTTCGACCCGCGATCGTTTGATGTCTGTTGTCAGCGGGAGCTTGCACGCCCGCTCAATCAGAAAAATGATGTCACCAGCGGACGTGGTGCACTATCCATTCACAGTGCAAGTCCCTCGTGCGGCGAAGCGTCAGGCTGTCGTGCAGAGCCTTCTGGACGTGCAGCATCTGGACTTGCCTGGGCTTTTCAGCCGTGCCGAACTTCTCTACCGTCGCCATTTCTATGAGGGTGGCGCTCGTCGCGCCGACGTGGTCATCACCATCAGCGAGTTTGCGAAACAGCGGATGATCGAGCTTCTGGGGCTGCCAAGCGAGAAGATACGTGTGGCTCATTTAGGAGTCGATACAGCCAGCTTTACGCCCAATCATGGCATCAGGGAGAATTTCGTCCTGTACCCCGCTCGCGGGTGGGCGCACAAGAATCATGCGCGGCTCGTGGAAGCGATGCGGATCGTGCGTAAGTCGATTCCGGATATTCGTCTCGTACTTACCGGCGGTGGACTGGATACACTCGGGAACCTGCCAGAGTGGGTAGACCGCAAGGGCCTCGTGAGCACCAGCGAATTGCGCGAGCTTTACCGTTCGGCTGCGGTGCTGGCGTTCCCAAGCCTCTATGAGGGGTTCGGGCTTCCGCCGCTGGAGGCGATGGCATCGGGGTGTCCGGCCGCAGTCGCCGACGCTGGCTCCATTCCCGAGGTGTGCGGCGATGCTGCCGTCTTGTTCGATCCGCTCGATCCGGATTCCATCGCTCACGGTATCTGCGCCGCGATTGAGCGCGGCGAAGAATTATCGG
>JBDTAD010000462.1:0-5342 GCA_039924815.1 Lacisediminihabitans sp. | reverse complement strand
GACCTGCAGACCCTCGAGAAGGCGGTCGAGCGCTACGAAAAAGAGGTTAAGACCAAGCGCACCGAGCCTGCTGTGCTCGAGACCGCGAAGGCCGCGGTGGCCTGGCTCAACGACGGCAAGCCGCTGTCGAGCAGCACGAAGATCGATCTCGAGCTCATCCGCGAGCTGGGCTTGCTCACGACCAAGCCGTTCATCTACGTCTTCAACATCGACGAGGCGATTCTCGGCGATGCTGCCAAGCTCGCCGAACTGGCCGCTCTCGTCGCTCCGGCCAAGGCGATCTTCCTGGATGCGAAACTCGAATCCGAGCTGATCGACCTGGACGCCGAGGATGCCGCAGAGCTACTGGCCTCGACGGGCCAAGAAGAGAGCGGCCTCGACCAGCTCGCCCGCATCGGCTTCGACACTCTCGGACTGCAGACCTACCTCACGGCTGGCCCCAAGGAGTCGCGCGCCTGGACGATCCACAAGGGCTGGAAGGCTCCGCAGGCGGCCGGCGTCATCCATACCGACTTCGAAAAGGGCTTCATCAAGGCCGAGGTCATCGGCTTCGAGGACCTCATCGAGACCGGTTCGATCGCCGAGGCCCGCGCCAAGGGCAAGGCCCGTATCGAGGGCAAGGACTACGTCATGCAAGATGGCGACGTGGTGGAGTTCCGCTTCAACAACTAGGCAAAGCCAGTTCGGTGTGTGGAAAGCGAGCCTTAGCATCGAGCAGGCTCGCGCTCATCCAATCATGTAGACAAGTCCGCGACCACTGTCGGCTAAGGCTGCGGTAAAACGTTGTGCCTCTGCGAGATACTGCGTCACGTACTCAAATTCTTCGTCTTCTGGGTGGTGCGATCCGAATTCGGGTAACGCTCGACGCACGTCTGCCTCGTTGACGGTCTTCAGGTCTGCCGCAATCGCTGCGACCTGGGTGGGGCTCAGCGCCAACTCGTACGGAATCCACCCAGTCCCGGTGTCCGTGACCCGCCCGTCAACTAGCTGTTGTGCCGGACGGTTGGGTCGCCCTGATGATGGTCCAAGCAGCGTCTGGAGTTCTCTCCAGCATTTATCGAGATACAGCATCTCGGGTTTCTCGTCTTTGGGACCCCAGGCGTCCATTAGGGGGTCGACTCCATGAAAGGCACACGGATTTTCGCGCGCGAGTGGATATTGGTCTGCGGTGATCGGATAGGCGTAATAGCGGATTCCCATGTCCTTAGCTTGTCGAGGCGGTATCCCTCTGTGCGGCGCGAATAGCGACGTGTGCACTGTCTGGTGCATTCAGGCTTTGCTGAGGAGTGGACAAGCTTCACGCACCGCATCAATTCCGGCATCACATGATGGTATATTTGATGCGAGAGGCGATACGATGCGCACAACGATCACAGTGGACGACGATCTCGTGGCGAGAGCGGCTGAGCTGACTGGGCGCAACGAGAGATCCGTGCTCATCCGCTTGGGGCTCGAAGCATTGATCGAGCGCGAAAGCGCTAGGCGGCTGGCACTGCTCGGCGGTACTGATCCTCGCGCGTCGACCGCTCCGCGCAGGCGGGTTGCCTAAACGGTGATCCTGGTCGATACCTCCGTGTGGATCGATCATCTGCACCGGTCTGAGCCTGTGCTCATCGGCCTGTTGGAGAGCGCTGCCGTACTTCAGCATCCGATGGTTCTTGGCGAACTCGCGTTGGGGAGCATGCGCAACCGCGCAGAACTACTCAGCTCGCTTGCCGGGCTGCCCTCGACCACACTCGCGACGCATAGCGAGGTCATGCATCTTATCGAGCAGCAGCAGTTGTACGGCGTTGGCCTCAGTCTCGTGGATGCGCACCTGCTTGCGTCGGTGCTGCTGACCGAGAGCGCGTCACTGTGGACGCGGGATAAGAAGCTCCATACCGCGGCAGAAGATCTTGGGATTGCCTTCTCACTCGAGCAGGGGGCCCCAGCGTCCAGCGACGCGTGAAGCGCTTGAGGCACGATTCATGTTCTCACAGGGCTTGATAGATTTGCGGGCAACATGTTGCTCGGCGACGGAACGTGGTGGAGTTTCGCTTCAACACCTAGTGCTCGCCGCTCGCCGCCCCGGTAATAGGCGCGATGTACCAGTAGTTTGTGGCGCAGCGAGTTCGGTTCTGGAGCGCCGACGCGCGATGACCCGACCGTCAAGATCAACGCGGCTGAAAGCAGGACGCATCCCGCCCAAATCCTGTGATCAGCATTGAGGTCGGAAGTCTCAAATGTCTTACGTTCACCGTGCAATCAGCCTCGCGCAATCGTTACCAATCCTTGGTACTATCGGCCACATGGCTCAGAATACCTCGATCAGCCTTGACGATCACTTCGCTGGCTTCCTCTCCCGTGAAGTCGAGACCGGGCGGTACCGGTCTGCCAGCGAAGTTGTCCGTGCTGGACTCCGGCTGTTGGAAGACCAGGAGACGCATACGGCGGCGCTGCGGGCTGCGCTCATTGCTGGTGAAGAGAGCGGTGTACCGGAGGATTTCGACTTCGACGCCTTTGTCGCTTCGAAGAGGTCATGAAGCGGTATCGCCTTACCCCAGCCGCGCAACGAGACCTCTCGTCGATCTGGGACTTCACTCAGGAGCGCTGGGATGAGAACCAGGCTGAGATTTACATATCCGAAATGAGGGCAGCGATCGAGCGGATCGCTGATGACCCCCGTCGCGGATGGGCTTGCGATGACATTCGTGAGGGGTACCGTCGCTACAGCATCGGAAGGCATTTGGTCTTCTATATTGAGAGAACCGACAGTGTGGACGTGATCCGCATCCTGCACCAGCGGATGGATCCGACACGGCACTTATAAGCGGTGCCGGTGGTTGCCGAAAGATTGCTCTGTACCGGAACTCGGTGGAGTTCCACTTAACTAACTAAGTAGCAGATTGGACCGTTCATGCGCATCGTCATCGGAGCTCCGAGCAACGGCTCGGCACTGAAAGACGCCATCAAAGTGTGGCTTGAAGCGGATGATCGGGTAACTGAGGTGATCGACCTTTCGACACCCGAGATTACTTACCCTGCCGTCTCGTTTCTGGCAGCGCAGGCCATTCTGGATCACCGGGCTGACCGTGGAATCCTTGTGTGCGGAACGGGAATCGGCACTGCGATCGCGGCAAACAAGGTAGCCGGGATGCGAGCCGCGACTGCTCACGATCTGGTGACAGTCCGTGGTGCGGTGGAGAACTACGACGCCCAGATCCTGTGCATGGGTCAGAACGTCATCGCTCCGATCGCCGCGAACGCGTTAGTTGACCTTTGGCTTGACCTGCACCACGACCCCGCAGGTAGCTACGCACCCAAGCTTGAAGAAATCTCCGAGTACGAATCGCGCCAGTAGTCTCCCTGTCTACGGGAAGCCGCAGATCCGCCCGTCGCGGCGGCACTTCAGAACAGTGGCCAGGGAACCGCTGGCATCTCACCGGAGGGAGCCGGGAACCGCCCCGCGGAGCGCAACGTGGAGCAGCGAGCGGCGAGCGACGCGATCTCCTCGGCGGTGAGCAGCTCCGCCAAGTCTCTCCCTAGGTCCCCGCTCAGACCTTCGCTGACTCGCTCGATGCCGTCGAGTTCCTCGGCGGTCAGAGTGTCACCGATCCAGCCCCACAGGACCGTACGCAGCTTGTGGTCACGGTGGAAGGTGAGCCCGTGATCCACGCCGTGCCGGTGTCCATCCGTCATGGCGAGGATGTGGTCGCCTTTGCGGTCGGCGTTGTTAACGACCACGTCGAACACGGCCATGCGCCGGAGCGCCGGCGAGTCCTCGTGGATGAGGGTGACCGATAGTCCGTTCTCGTCTTCTCCTTCGAGAACGTGCTTCCAGCCTTCCGCTGGAACGTCGTCCGTCGCGACCAGATCGACAGCGCTGCGGCCTGGGTCCTGCTCCTGCCAGAGCTGCACCATCCCCTCGCCCGCGGGGCCATCGCGGAGCCAGGTGCGCGGCACCACGCTCCAGCCGAAGGCCTCCGAGACCAGATAGGCGGCCACCTCCCGGTGCGCCAGAGTGACATCGGGAAAATCCCACAGCGGACTCTCGCCGGCTATCGGCTTGTAGACGACGACCACGTCGCCGATCCTGCCCAGGAAGGTGGCGTTGGAGGCCGTCCTGATGCGGCCGGTCAGCGTCAGCTCGGCGGTCACCAGGTCCGTCGCCGACATCAGTCCTCGGTAGGGATGCAGACGTGCCCGTCGGGGTCCATCGGCTGAGCGCAGAACGGGCACAGCGGGCGTCCGGCGCCCACGATCTCACGGGTGCGCGTGGCGAATGCGCGGGCGGCGCCAACCGGTATCCGCACCAGCAGCATCTCGCCGTCCTCATCCGGCAATCCGTCACCCTCATCGTCGTCCGTGATGGGGTATGCCTCTATGACGAGCTGAGCCGTCGTCGGGTCCCAGCCTAGGCTCATGACGCCGGTGCGGAATTGCTCCTGAACGGTCTCGAGCTGGTCGTTGTCGACGAGTTCGAGCGGCGTGCTCGTGGGAACGCTGAAGGGGTTGCCCTCGACGGTGATGAGCTGGTCGAGGATCTCGTCGATCTTCTCCGCGAGCAGAGCAGACTGCTGCTTCTCGAGGGCGATGCTCACTATCTGCGTTCCTGAGCGCACCTGCAGGTAGAACGTGCGCGCCCCCGGAAGGCCGATGGTGCCCACGACTGCCCGATCGGGCCAGTCGAACTCGAGGGCACGTGTAGGCATGTCAATACTCTAAACGCGTCTGGCCTACGGGATCCTGTGCCCTGCGCCACCACCCACCGGCGCATCGCCGGACCGGATGCCCTTTGACAGCCACGAGAGATCTCCCGCGTCGGTGTTGGTCGCGTGGACGGTAGGTCGGCTGGCGCCGTAGCGCACGACCGAGACGGATGCGGGACCCACAGTGATGCGCTGAAACAGGTCGAGGTGCATGCCGAGCGCATCAGCGAGGATCGACTTGATGATGTCACCGTGGCTCACCGCGACCCACACGGCCTCTGGCCCGTGCTCGGCTTCGAAGGCTGCATCGCGCCGGCGGATCGCTGCCACGGAGCGAGCCTGCATCGCGGCCATGGATTCACCGCCCGGGAAGACGACGGCAGACGGTTGCGACTGCACCAGCGGCCACAGATCCTCGGTCGCGAGTTCGGTGAGCGAGCGGCCCTGCCATTGGCCGTAGTCGCATTCGATGAGATCGACATCGATCGGCGCGGATGGCGTACCCGCCTGACGATCAAGGATGTGCTGGGCGGTCTGCCGACAGCGCTCAAGGGGACTCGAGACCACCGCGACCAGGGGAACGGCCGCGAGCCGGTCAGCGGTGAGAGCCGCTTGGTCGCACCCCATCTCGTCCAAGTCGACGCCTGCTGCCCT
>JBDTAD010000461.1:0-5891 GCA_039924815.1 Lacisediminihabitans sp. | reverse complement strand
AGTTCTGGTTGGCCTGCAGCTGCGGGTATGCCTCGGCAACCGCAAAGATGCTCTTCAACGCTGACTGCATGTGGTTTTCGGCAACCGCCGCATCTGCGGGAGTGCTCGCACTGACCGTCTCGGCGCGGGCCTTCGTGACCGCCTCGAAGACACCGCTCTCATGGGCCGCGTAACCCTTGACGCTCTCAATGAGGTTCGGGATGAGGTCTGCCCGGCGCTTGAGCTGCACCGTGATGTCGCTCCATGCCTCGTCAACGCGCACGTTGAGCCTCACGAGCCCGTTATACGTGCTCCACAGGTAGATACCGATGATAACGACGAGCAGGACAATAACTCCGACGACGATGAGTAGATCCATTGCTGCGGACTCCTTCTGGCCTTATTTCACTAGTGCTGACCACTATAACGAAGCATTCCGAGACTCCCACCAGAGTCGCATGAAGCTCCTAGTTAACTCAAAGATATTGGACAGCCCCTGCGTCAGGGTGCGCTCTACTCGCGGGTCGCGAGCACACCTTGCAACCATCGAAAAGATGTTTTCGGCGTACGCTCCAGCGTCTCGAAATCAACGCGCACGAGACCGAACCGCTGGTCGAAGCCTGCTGCCCACTCCCAGTTATCCAGCAGCGACCACACGTAGTAACCACGCACATCGATGCCTGGCGTACTCTCTACCGCCGCGGAAAGATGGTCAGCCAGATACGCGAGCCTTGCTGCATCATCCACCGAGCCATCCGCGGAGACTGCGTCGTGAAAGCTCGCACCACCCTCGGTGATGTAGACCGGCGGAAGCGCGTCACCGTAGCGCTCGGCGAGCTCGCGCAAGGTGATCGTGAGGTATTCAGGCGCGACCGGCCATCCGAATCCGGTCTGCTCGAACTCGGGCCACGGCGCGAGCGAGAACGGAACGTGCCGCATCGCCTCAGCGGCGCCATCCGGAGTCGAGTTGTTTCTCGACCCACCCGCTCTGATGCGCGTGGGCATGTAGTAGTTGAGTCCGTAGAAGTCGAGCGGCTGGGAGATGATTGCGAGGTCAACCTGATCGACTTCGGCCAAGGCTCGAAACAGCTTTGCCGCGCCAAAGGGCGGCTTCGGATAGCGACCGAGGAGAACCGGGTCGGCGAAGATGCGATTGTGCAGGTGATCGAAGACTCTGGCGAACAGCCTGTCGAGCGGCTTGTGTGAGGCCGCAACTACCGGCGAGTGCACATTGGTGATGCCGACTCCCCCGCGCACGCCTGCCGCTCTGAGCGCCTGCACGGCGAGCCCGTGCCCGAGCAGCTGGTGATGCACGGTGGGCAGCGAGTCAAAGAGCAGTTCCTCCCCCGGCGCGTGCAGCCCCAGAGCGTACCCGTTCAAGGTGACGGTGGCTGGCTCGTTGATGGTGACCCAGGAATCCACCCGATCGCCGAAGGCCTCGCCGGCGAGCGTCGCGTAGTCGGCGAGCCGATAGGCGGTGTCACGATTCAGCCAGCCACCCGCCTGCTGCAGCGGCTCTGGCGTGTCCCAGTGATACAGCGTTGCCATGGGCCGGATGCCCGCAGCCAGCAGCTCGTCGATCAGCCGGTCATAGAAGGCGATGCCAGCGGGGTTCACCGGCCCAGCGCCCGTCGGCTGGATGCGCGGCCAGCCAAGCGAGAAGCGGTACGAGTCGACCCCCAGCTCTTTCATGAGGGCCACATCCTCGCGATAGCGATGGTAGTGGTCGTCCGCAATCGTCGCGGTACTGCCATCGTGGATGCGGCCGGGCTGGGCCATGAATACGTCCCAAGTGGACGGTCCACGGCCATCCGCTCGAACCGCACCCTCGATCTGAAACGCGGCGGTAGCCACCCCAACAGTGAAGCCCCGGGGCAGTCGAACCGCCCGGGAGTCCGGCGTGCTCATGCCCCGAGCACGCGCTCCAGATAAGGGTTCGAAAAGACCCGGTCGGGGTCAAGCCGATCCCGCGCGGCAACGAAGTCGGAGTGGTGGGGGTAGAGCGCATCGAGTGAAGCAGCATCCTGATAGTGGATCTTTCCCCAGTGCGGTCTGCCCTCGTAGCCACGCATGATCTGCTCAACCGCACGGAAATACTCGTGGTGATCGTCGCGAAAGTACCGGTGCACGGCAATGTAGCCGCTTGTCCTTCCCGACGCCGTAGAGAGCCACAGAGTGTCTGCCGCCGCTGATCGCACCTCGATCGGGAAGGATATCTGCCAGCCACGAGCCTCGATCAACGACCGCACCTCTCGAAGCGCGTGGGGAACCGCCTCCAAGGGAAGGGCGTACTCCATCTCTTTAAAGCGCACCCTGCGGGGTGAAACAAACACGTTCGTCGAGAAGTCTGTGAAGTCGCGATTGCCCGTGAGCCGCGTCGCGAGCCGATTGATGGGCGGAGTGACAGTGGGCAGCGCATGGCCGAGGTTGCTGATCGCGGCGAGGAGGGTGTTGGACACCACCCGGTCATCCAGCCATTCCTCGAAGGTGCCGAGCGGATGCCGCGGTGCGTCCGCGGGAAGCCTCGTGTTGGTCTTCGTGAGCGCTGTGGCGGTGTGCGGAAACCAGTAAAACTCGAAGTGGTCGGCTGCAGCCACCCGCTCCTGAAAGCTCTCGAGCACTGCGTCGAGCGGTTCGGGTCGCTCCTTCGCCTGCAGCACGAAGGTGGGAACGCACTGCAGGGTGATGTCGACCAGAATGCCGAGTGCACCGAGTCCGAGACGAGCCGCGGGCAGCAGCTCGGCGTTCTCGGTCTCGCTGACCGTAAGCACCGTGCCCTGGGCGGTGACCAGGGTCACCGCAACGATCTGCGCAGCGATGCCGCGGAAGTTAGCGCCAGTGCCGTGCGTTCCGGTCGAGGTCGCACCGCTGATGGTCTGCCGGTCGATGTCACCCAGATTCTCCATGGCAAGGCCGTGCGGCGCCAGTAGTGCGGGGATGTCATAGAGATGCGTGCCCGCTGCAAGCTTCACCCGCCCGGTGCGCGCGTCGACGCCGAGGAGTCCACTCAGCCCGGAGAGATCGAGTTGGATGCCGGGTGCCGCAGCGATGCCGGTGAAGCTGTGGCCAGCACCGATGGCCTTGACCCCGAGGCCAGACTCTCGCGCCTGACGCACCACCGCGACAACCTCATCCGCGCTCGCGGGGCGCGCCGCAAAGCGCGGTCGGATGCTCTCTGATCTACCCCAGTTGCGCCAGCGTTTAGCCCGGTCCAAGCTCGCTGTCACAGGAATACCTTCCCCTCACCCCTGTACGTCGGCAGCCGATCCACCACCCGGTCACCATCGACGAGCAGGAACTCATCGAGGTGCTCGGCGAGCTCCCCCGCTTTGGTGTGCCGGAGCCAGACGCGATCGCCGACTTTCAGCGCGGCGGCATTCGCGCCGGTGATGGGAGTCTGTACCTCCCCGGCCATTTCACGCGGCACCATCTTCAGCCCCGCCGGCCAAGCGATGCTTGGCAGCCGGTCGACACCGGGTGGTCCGGAGGCGATCCAGCCACCACCGTGGAGAGTCGCCATCTGTGGAGTGGGCTTGCGCACCACGGACAGCGCAAACGCGGCCGCGGGGGCGGGGCTGAACCGCGTGTAGTGATCGAAGAGATGCGGCCCGAACAGGCCGCTACCGGCACCGATCTCCGTCACCACATTCTCGGCGCTCGTCGACTCGAGGGAACCCGTGCCTCCGCCGTTGACGAACTCCAACTCGACGACCTCGCGAACGGCGGCGACAGCGGCGGCTCTGCGCACCGCAAGTTCGTTCGCGGATTGCTTCTGCATCCAACGGACGATCGCGCCCATGAGCGGCTTACCCTCCGGCCGATCGATAGTTCCAGCGATTTGGCCTTCGTAGGCCATCATGCCGACGAGACGGAAGCCCTGACGGCCGGCAACTTTTTCAGCGAAGGCACGAGCATCCGCCGGGGTAAAGAGCGGGGAACGATAGGTACCCACGTGTCCAAGCAACGCCGACTTGTAGCTCGCATCGAGGTCGAGACAGACGCGGATTTCGGCACGCTTGTTCGGCGGAACCAGCGCATCCACGAAGTCGAGCTGCTCCTCTGAATCGACCATGATGGCGATCCGTGACGCGAGGCGTTCGTCCCCGGCGAGCCTACGAAGTGCGGTGCGGTCGGCTGTCGGATAGGCGATCACAATGTCGTCGTGATCCTGCGCGAGCCAAATCGCTTCTTCGAGCGTGTACGCGAGGATCCCACTGAAGCCGGGCAGCGCGAGTACGGCATCCATGACAGAGCGCACCCGCACCGACTTGCTGGCGACTCGAATAGTCGTACCTGATGCGCGATCCAGCATGCTGAACGCATTGGCGGCGAGCGCCTGCAGCGAGATAACGCCGTACGGTGGATCGTATTCTGCGGTCGCTGCGGCAAGCCCTGACCAGTATTTCTCCGGATGGAGCCAGGGTGCGGCCGCGTCGGATGCGGGGCGGACGAGAGAAAAAGTCATAGCTAGCGAACCGATCTGATGGGGAGAACGGCGAGGGCGCCAAGAATAGTGGTGACCGCCGCGAGGACGAACAAGCCCTGGAAGCCGACGAGTGCCGCGACGATGAACGCACCAAGCAGTGGAGCGATTGCCTGAGGAACCGCAGTGGCGATGTTCATGATGCCGAGATCTTTTCCACGAGTTTGCGCTGCAGGGAGCACCTGGGTGGCGAGGGCCTGGTCGACAGACAGGAAGCATCCGTATCCGAGTCCCAGAAGCCCGGCCGCGACCATGGCGACACCGAGGTCTGGAACAAATGCGAGCAGCAATGCCGCGACGGCCTGCAGCGCGGAGGCCATGACGACGAAGACCTTGCGGCGACCGAGCCTGTCGGAGAGCTTGCCCAGGAAGAGAGAAGCCAGCACAACGAACGCCATGTAGATGAGAATCAGCACGAGCAGGTCGTCTTCGGCATTCTTGTCGTTCAGGCCGAATTGCAAGAAGTAGAGCAGCATCGTGGTTCCGAAGGCGTTTCCGAGATTCACCAGGATGCGGCTGAGAAGTGTCCACCCGAAGTCGGGGTACTTGCGCGGGCTGATCCAGAACCCCTCGATGAGACTCCGCAGGCTGAGCGCCTCACGCTGGTCTTTGCCGAGCACGGCATCCTGCGTGAAGAAGAGGAACGGCAGCACGAGGATCACCAGCAGCACGGCCAACACGGTATAGCCAGCAAACTGGCCGAGGATGATGGTGGTGACGAGCATCACACCGAGTACCGTGCCGATCGCTTGCGGCGCGGAGATCCAGCCGGAGACATAGCCGCGCTGGTTTACCGGAACCTGATCGGAAATGGTGGCGGTGAGAGCCGCAGTCAGCACGCAGAAGCCGATGAGGGCGAGGGACCAGAAGATTCCGACGCCAACGAGGCTGTGCTGTAGCCCGAGCAGAACAAGGGCAACGGCGAACAGCAGCGCACCGCCCAGGATCCACGGCCGGCGTCGGCCGAAGCGAGAGGTAGTTCGATCCGAGAGCGCGCCGGTGAGCGGATACGCGATGAGCGCGCACACTCCGGCGATTCCGGAAATGATGCCGAAGGCGACGACATTGTCGACCCAGGAGCTGCTGTGGATCTGGGCGCTCACCTGGTTGGGCAGGAGCAGCTGAACGGGCGCGAGCTGCGCCATCCAGATACCGAGCCACGCGGTCGCGAAGACGGCGATCCAACGACCGGTAATCGGGCGATCCGGCTCGGCGAGTGCTGGGGGTGCCCCGATTACGGTCTGGGAGTGTTGTGAAGTCATACGCTGTGCTCCTCAATGCGGGTCGTCTGATGCTCTAGTGCGGCGAAGGTGCCAGAAGTTGCGGGCAATGCTGGTCGGGCAAAAGTGGCCAAGGCCTCGGCCATAGAATCCATGAGCCGGCTAGCTGCGGCATCGTCGCGGTCCGCGAGCCAGCTCAGGGTGAGTCC
>JBDTAD010000460.1:0-9452 GCA_039924815.1 Lacisediminihabitans sp. | reverse complement strand
CGTGTCACAGAGCACCTCAACGATGGTGTTCTCCATGTCGTTCCTCGTGCACTACCTGAGTCAGGTCATGACGCTCGAGCCCGGGGACATCATTTCTACCGGGAGTCCGCAAAAGACCGCGGAGGCGTTGGCCAGCCATCGGCCACTGACCGATGGAGATGCCGTCACCATTCGAGTGGCCGGACTCGGCGAACTCACCACCGCCTTTGTGTCACCGACTCCTGGAGCACAGTCATGATTCTCGATTCCTTTCGCCTCGACGGCAAGGTCGCTCTCGTCACGGGTTCGAACCGCGGACTCGGCCAGGCGGCAGCACTGGCGCTCGCCGAGGCCGGAGCTGATGTCGCCCTCCTGGAGCGAAGCACGGGGGGCGATCCCGCTGCACGGATCGAGGCTCTCGGGCGCCGGGTACACACCGTGCACGCGGATCTGGCCACGGCAACTCCCATCGAGCTTGCATCGGCCGTTGCGGAAGTTATTGGCCACCTCGGTTCCGTCGACATCCTGGTCAACAACGCAGGCACGATTCGCCGCGCTCCCGCCGTCGACTACTCGGTCACCGACTGGAATGACGTGCTCACCGTCAACCTCGACGCTGTTTTCCACCTGTCCCAGGCGGCGGGGCGGCACATGATCGAGCGGGGCCGGGGGCGCATCATCAACGTCGCGTCGATGCTGTCGTTCCAGGGCGGCATGTTCGTCCCCGCGTACACCGCCTCCAAGCACGCGGTCGCCGGACTCACTAAGGCCCTCGCCAATGAGTGGGCCGAATCCGGCGTCACAGTGAACGCCATCGCCCCCGGGTACATGGCCACCGACAACACGGCCGCCATTCGCGCGGATGCCACTCGCGAAAGCTCCATCCTTGCCCGCATCCCAGCAGCACGATGGGGAACACCCGCCGATGTGCAGGGCGCCTTCGTCTTCCTCGCCTCGGACGCGGCAGCCTACGTCACCGGTGCTGTCATACCGGTCGATGGCGGCTGGCTCGCGCGCTAAGACTTCATCACCACAGAATCTTCGTCACCACAGAAGCAGGAGAGAACACATGGAACAGCGTTACACGACCCACCCCGACCAGATCCAGGGCATGACCACGGAGGATCTGCGTGCGAACTATCTCGTACCGGAGGTCTTTGTGCCCGGCGAGATCACCGTCGTTTACACCCACCACGACCGTGTCGTTCTGGGCGGGGCCGTTCCCGCGGGCAAGCAGCTTTCACTCCCGGGGTACCCGGAGATTCGCAGCGAGTACTTCCTAGAGCACCGTGAACTCGGCATCATCAACGTCGGAGGAACCGGAACTGTCACCGCCGATGGTGAGCTCTACACGCTGGTGAAGGGTGCGTGCCTGTACCTCGGTCGCGGAATCCACGAGGTGGTCTTTGCGGATGCCGACGGGGCTGCCCAGTTCTACCTATTCTCCGCTCCGGCGCACACGAGCTATCCGTCGGTGCTTGTCTCTCCGGGGGAGGGCACCGTGCGTGAGCTCGGTGACCAGAGCACGTCCAACCGGCGCACGCTCAACCAGTACATCCACGAGAATGGCGTGCGTTCGTGCCAGATCGTCATGGGCGTCACCGAACTGCACGAGGGTTCGATGTGGAACACCATGCCGGCGCACACTCATGACCGTCGCACCGAGTGCTACCTGTACTTCGACATCCCAGAGGACGCCCGCGTCATCCACCTGTTGGGCGAGCGCCAGGAGACCCGGCACCTGGTCGTCGCCGATCGTCAGGCGATCATCTCGCCAAGCTGGTCGCTGCACTCGGGAGTCGGCACCTCGTCGTACTCGTTCATTTGGGCGATGGCCGGCGAGAACCAGGCCTTCGACGACATGGATGCTGCTCCGGTCACCGAGCTGCACTAGCCGCGCGCGTGCGAGGGCTCTCGCAATTGCTCAGGCAGGGAGAGACAGCACGATCGGTGGGGTCTTAGCCGGACCGCCGCACTGCTCTGAGCCGCCCACCCTTTTCCATTCGAGCGCAACGTCTCGTTCGGTGATGGTCGCGCCATCCGCTGTGAGCGCGCGAACGGTGACTTCTTTCGCCGTGCCCATCATGAGGTTGAACGTCCAGGTGTGGTCATTCACCTTGGTAGCGAAGGGTGGCGTGGTGGCAGGAGTGGATGTGGGGGCAGTGATTTCCGGATCCTGCGGCAGCGTGGTCATCAGCTGCAATGGTTCGTCGATCTCGACTTGCAACTGGTCCGCGGACACAGAGCAGGTGCCCTCGACGCACAGCTCTACCGTGTGAACGCCCTCAACGGAACCTTCAAGCTCGACCGTAACCGAGTTGACCCACCCGATTGTTGGGCAGGCAAACTGCGGGATCAGCGAGCAGCCGCTGAGCAGTGAGCCCAGCGCGAGCACGGTAACGAGGCCCGTGAGCAGTCTTCGCATGCTTCATGCTGACAGTTCGGCGCGCGGGAGGGGTGGATCGGACGACTACGTTACCCAACCGTGAGTCGCCGCAGGATTTACTTTTTCTGGCCGCTCTCCGCGAGATCTTTGATCCACTGTGGAGTCTGCCGCTTGACCTGACGGTCCGACTCGACCCGCAACTGGGCCGCTGCGATCCTGACCTTCTGAGACGGGCGACGCGCTTCGGACTGCTGAGCAGTGTTGTGAATTGTCATGATGCCTCCTGTCTGTTTTCCATTGTCGCTCATGGTTGGCGAGAGTGCCATCACCGCTCACTCTTTGTCGAGGACTGCGGAGCGGGCAATTCATCATCCGCGTCGTCGCCGTCTGCTGCGGGGTCGAGGAACAGATCCGCGGCTGCTTGGATGAAGTCCTGTTCGTGCTTGTCACGGCTTTTCAGCGTTGTCAGCATAGCGAGACCGACGAGCTGCTCCGCTTCATTGCTGGAAAGCGTGCGGTCGAGCGCGTATTCTGCACGTCTCCACCATCGCTCCTTGCGGGAGTTCCTGGTTGAAGCGTAGAAAGCGATGACTGCTGCTGCAACGGCAAGGAAACCCGCAAACCCCGCTGAAGTGAAGAAGGACTGTTGTTGCACTGCGACGAGAACGCTGGTGTGTTCTGCGAGATTAACCCAAGAATCCATAAAGCCAACCTGACATGCGCCGACGACATCGTGTGAGGACCCGCGTATGTACCGGTCCTCCAATTGGGTGAAGTTGGCGTAAACGCTGGTAGTGACAACCCCACATCGGGTTCCGTCACTCTCAGCCCTTCCCTTTACGATGAACATAAGTTGTATTGGGCCGGTTCTGTCAGAGTGACCCTACGATCGACAGTGTCCGTGGCGCGGTGCTTCACGAGAGGACCGCGCTTGAGGGCGCACGAGGAGGAGAGAGTCAATGAAGATCATCGTGTTGGTAAAGCAGGTGCCAGACACCTATGACGAGCGCAAGCTCGATACCGCGACGGGCATCCTCGACCGCGAGGCAAGCGAGCCGATCATCGACGAGATCGTCGAGCGGGCTATCGAGACGGCTCTGAGCTACAAGGATTCGCACAAAGACACCGAGATTGTCTTGCTCTCGATGGGCCCGCATGGTGTGACCGCCTCCCTGCGCAAGGGGCTGTCCCTGGGCGCAGACTCCGCCATCCACGTGCTGGACGACGGCCTTGAAGGAGCCGACCTAACGCGCACCTCCGCCGTGCTCGCGGCAGCACTAGCCACGACCAACTACGACCTGGTCATCGCCGGTAATGAGTCGACGGATGGCCGCGGCGGAGCCATCCCCGCGATGGTCGCCGAGCATTTGCAGGTTCCGCACCTCACCTCGATCGATTCCGTGGAGATCACCGCAGACCGGATTAGCGGTGTGCGTGAGACCGAGAACGGCAGCGTCGACGTGCACGCGGCCCTTCCCGCCATCATCTCGATCACCGAGAGAGCGCCAGAAGTGCGCTTCCCGAACTTCAAGGGGATTCTCGGCGCAAAGAAGAAGCCGATCACCGTGTTGTCGCTCAGCGAGCTGAGCGTGCCGGCCGAGTCATCCGGTCGCACGGTCATCCTGAGCACGACGGAGCGACCGGCCAGAGAAGCCGGCAAGAAGATCATCGACGAAGGCACCGCTGCAGTGGAGCTCGCCGAGTTCCTCTCCGCTGGCCACCTGATCTGACGAGGAGCGGACGATGTCGAACATACTCACGCTGATTGAGGTCTCGGGCACGGGGACGATCAGAAACACGGCCCCGGCACTGCTTGCCGCGGCCGCAAAGCTTGGTACGCCGGTAGCGGTGATTGCGGTCGCGCCGGGTGCGGGTGCCGCACTTGCCACTCAACTCGGCGAGCTAGGAGCGGCGCAGGTCTATGTCGCAGAGAGCGACCAGGTCGGCACGCTGCTCGTTGCGCCGGAGGTCGAGGCGCTCGCCGCAGCCCACGCGGCGCTTGAGCCTGCGGCGATCCTTCTCGCGCATTCCGTCGAGGGCCGGGACGTTGCCGCGCGCCTCGCCGTGCGCATCCAGGGAGGCCTCTTGGTTGACGCTGTGGATGTGCGCGCAGACGCGGGCAAGATCATTGCCACGCACTCGATCTTCGGTGGCGCATACACGGTGGAGGCTGCCGTCGAGGGCGGAACTCCCATCGTCACCGTGCGCTCCGGTGCCATCCAAGAGCGCGCGAGTTCCGCGACTCCCACCGTCACCGTCGAGTCGATCGCCGTCACCGGTGACGCGGCCGCGGTGATTGACGCGGTCAACGACCTCGTGGTCTCCTCATCGCGCCCCGAGCTTCGCGACGCGAAAGTCGTGGTTTCTGGTGGTCGTGGCCTTGGGTCTAAGGAGAAGTTCGAGCTCGTCGAGCGGCTCGCGGATGCGCTCGGTGCCGCTGTCGGAGCGTCGCGCGCCGCCGTCGACGCTGGATATGTGCCGCAGACGCTGCAGGTCGGCCAGACGGGCACGACCGTGTCTCCTCAGCTCTACATCGCTCTCGGAATTTCCGGTGCTATTCAGCATCGTGCGGGCATGCAGACCGCCAAGACGATTGTGGCCATCAACAAGGATGCGGATGCCCCGATCTTTGACATTGCGGACTTCGGCATTGTCGGCGACGTGTTCGCCATCGTGCCGCAGCTCATCGAGGCGATCGAGGCACGGGCTCACTAGTGGCAACGAAAAACGCGTCCATCACCTCGAGCAGGTGGTTCAAGCTCGTCTGGATCATCGCCGCGGCGCTCGTCGCGCTTCTCATTGTCGTTCTCGCGGCCAAGGGCATCCGTGAATTACCCGCCGTGCAGTCCTTCATGAAGGAGTACCCGGGTAAATCTGCGCTGCCAGGCGGAGCACCCGTTGGCTTTCCGGCCTGGCTCGCGTGGCAGCACTATCTGAACTTCTTCTTCATCGTCCTCATCGTTCGCGCTGGGTGGAAGGTACGCACCACCGGGAGGCCACCCGCGCGATGGGTGCGCAACAACACGGGTCTGATCCGCACCAAGAACTCGCCCGTGAAGATCAGCCTCGACCTCTGGTTCCACATCAGTCTCGGCTGGCTGTGGATTCTCAACGGGGCGCTCTTCTACGTTCTGATCTTCACGACCGGGCAATGGACGCGCATCATTCCGGTGCACTGGGATGTGTTCCCGAACGCCGTGTCCGTGGCGATCCAATACACGTCATTGAACTGGCCGGTCGACAACGGTTGGGTGAACTACAACGCGCTGCAACTGATCGCCTATTTCGTCACCGTCTTCATTGCCGCACCTCTGGCCATCCTCACCGGCTGGCGGATGTCCGGTGCCTGGCCGAGGAACGCCACGGCACTGAACAAGGCGTTCCCCGTGCAGTTGGCTAGGGCCGTGCACTTTCCGGTGATGCTCTACTTCGTGCTGTTCATCATCGTGCACGTGACGCTCGTTCTCGCGACCGGTGCGCTGCGCAACCTCAACCACATGTACGGCGGCAGCGACGCAGAGAACTGGGTTGGATTCTGGATCTTTGCAGCGTCACTCGTGGTGGTGATCGGTGCCTGGTTCGCCGCTCGGCCGCTCCTGCTGAGGCCGGTTGCCTCGCTCATGGGTTCTGTCACGCGCTGAGTTTTGTTGTAGGAACACAACGCCGATTCCGTGCGCATCCATCACGGATTTGTGCGGAATCGGCACAATTCTGAGCAGATGCCGGGGTAGCTCTGTGCCGTCGACAGCTCGGGCTACGCTGGCCGCATGAGCCAGTATCGTCCACAAGTTTCAGACCTTGCCTTCGCCCTCGAACATGTCGTGGGATATCCAGAGATTGCAGGGATGCCCGGATTCGAACACGCAGACTTCGACACGGTCGTCGAACTTCTCGAGCAGTGTGGTGATTTCATGGCCGAGGTCGTGGCCCCGACCAACCGCGCGGGAGATCTGGAAGGGGCGCGTCGTGAGGCCGACGGCACCGTCGTGACCGCACCCGGTTTCAAGGAGGCGTACGCCCAGTACGTGGAGGCCGGCTGGGGCGCCCTGCCACTTCCGGAGGAGTTCGGCGGCGGCGGATTCCCGCGCACGATCGGTCTTGCGGTGCAGGAGTTAATGACCTCAGCGAATATGGCCTTCGCGCTCTGTCCGCTTCTTACTCAAGGTGCGATCGAGGCACTTCTCAACTACGGCAGCGACGAGTTGAAGCAGCGTTACCTGCCCAAGATGGTCACGGGTGAGTGGAGCGCCACCATGAATCTGACCGAGCCACAGGCTGGGTCGGATGTCGGCGCACTGGCCACCCGAGCGGTCAAGCGCGACGATGGCACCTACGCCATCACCGGCCAGAAGATCTTCATCACTTATGGTGACCACGACATGTCCGAGCAGATCGTGCACCTCGTCCTCGCTCGCACCCCCGGCGCCCCGGCGGGAACCAAGGGCATCTCCTGCTTCATCGTGCCGAAGTTCCTCGTGAACGACGATGGCTCTCTCGGGGAGCACAACGGCGTTGAGGCGCTGTCGCTCGAGCACAAGCTGGGCATCCACGGTTCACCAACGTGCGTGATGTCGTACGAAGAAGCCACCGGGTACCTGATCGGTGACGAGAACTTCGGCATGCGGATCATGTTCGTCATGATGAACAGCGCGCGCCTCTCGGTGGGCATGCAGGGACTTGCCGTGGGTGAGCGCGCCTACCAGCAGTCTCTCGACTACGCGAAGGAGCGTGTGCAGGGTCGCGCGATCGGCGCAACGACTGACTCGCCCATCATCGACTTTCCCGACGTGCGTCGCATGCTCATGACGCAGAAGGCCTACCTGGCTGCTTCTCGCAGGCTCATGCTCCTGAACGCCGCGTATGCAGACCGCAGCACGAACCACCCCGACGCTGCCCAAAGAGAGCGCGCGACGGAAATCGTCGCCCTGCTCACTCCTATCTGTAAGTCGTTCGGTACGGACCTCGGCAACGAGCTCACCTCGCTTGCACTGCAGATCCACGGTGGTATGGGTTTCATCGAGGAGACCGGCGTCGCCCAGCACTACCGTGACGTGCGGATCACGGCAATCTACGAGGGAACCAACGGCATCCAGGCCGCAGACCTGGTCGGCCGCAAGCTCGGCGTGCGCAGCGGTGCTTCGGTCATGGAGTTCCACGCCACGATGCGAGAGGTTCTGCCCGAGCTCGAAGCCGCTGGCGCGGAGTTCGACTCGATCAGACAAGAACTCGAGCGTCAGCTCGGTGTGCTCGAAACGGCAACCGGATGGATGCTGAAGACGGGAATGCAGGATCCGAACGCGGTGCTCTCCGGCTCGGTTCCGTACCAGCGCATGTGGGGCCTGTGCCTCGGCGGTTGGCTTCTGGCTCGCTCCGCGCTCGCCGGACTCACCATTGACGACGCAGAGCAGGCAGAGAACCAGCTGGTGACCGCGCGATTCTACGCCGAGCAGCTGCTGCCAGCATCCGCGGGTCTGCTCGGAGCGGCGACTGCCGGGTCACGCGACCTGTTCGCCCTGGACGCCAATCAGTTGGGCGACGCGGTACGCCGCAAGGTCAGCTAGTCGAGGCGCAACGCTCCCTTCGTCCAGTATCTTCGCCGCTCACCCAAGTGTGTTCGATCGGCATCTGGCAGTGAGCCGCAAATAGCGCGCCGACAATCGTGATACGCACGACGACGACCGGTTCTGTGTCTGAATGCGCTACGTTGCCTGAACTGGGGTGAACAGTCCTGTACTTTCTCGCACGACCAGCCGCGTCGGAATGACCAGAGTGGTTGGATGGCTGGGGCCGTGTTCAATCTCGGCAAGAAGGATTTTAATGGCTTGGCGTCCGACGGCGCCAAAGTCTTGGTGCACAGTCGTCAGAGGCGGCCAGAAAGAGTCTGATTCGGCCATGTCGTCGAAGCCGACGACGCTGATGCTGCTGGGAATATGACGACCGCGTTCATGCAGAGCTCGGAGAACGCCGAGCGCCATTTGGTCGTTTGCCGTGAAGATGGCCGAAACCTCCATCTGCTGTGCGATGAGCAGGCCTGCTTCGTAGCCGGATACTGCGGACCAGTCGCCGCGAAACACCGGAGGAACCGGCCGCGAGCCAGCCTCTAAAGTCGCACGCCAGGCTTCCTCACGGCGTTCCGCCGAATAAGAGGATTCCGGCCCGGCGAGGTGCCAGACGGTGGGGTGTCCCAGCTCAAGTAGGTACTGCGTGGCTTGGCGCGCGCCGAGTGCCTGGTCGGTATCCACCACGGGATAATCTGTGCGTGCTGCTGAATCGATCACGACAACGGGAAGTCCAGGGGGTAGTTCGACGTCTGCCTCGTCGATGATGTGTGCCTCGATCACGATCACAATCCCATCGACCGCTTGTTCCAGCAAGCGGGTGAAGGCGATGCTCACGTCCTTTTGAGTCGGATGCTCGACCGGCACGATGGTGATTGAGTATCCGGACTGGGCTGCGGAGATTGCGATCGCGTCGAGGGTGCGCATGTTGCCGAATGACGAAAGAGTGAACATGACCACGCCGATGCTGCGAAACCGGCCTGAGCGCAACGCACGGGCGGCCTGGTTCGGTCGGTAACCAAGCACCTGCATCGAGGCGAGCACGCGTTGACGCGTTGCATCCTCGACGTTGTTCAAGCCATTGGAGACGCGCGAGACCGTTTGCGATGAAACCCCGGCGTGTGCAGCAACGTCCCCCATTGACGGTCCGCGTGCTGGGCGGCCGCGGGGTTTCGTCGGGGTGTCGGACATTGAGATCTCTTTCGGCTGACGTACTGGTGCATGTTGACGTCAACATGTTATGTTACCTGTGCGAATGGTGACGTAAACATTCGCCAGATTTCTGAAGGAAGTTTCATGACGACGATGTCCATGCGTGCTGGGAACACTGCAACGCCCCCACGCCGTCGGCGACGCCGCGACTGGCGGGGCTGGGCTTTCATGGCACCGTTCATGATCGTGTTTCTGGCCATGATCGTGGCGCCTGTGATCTATGCGCTCTATCTGAGCCTTTTCCGGCAACAGCTGATCGGGGGCAACGCATTCGTTGGCTTCGACAACTATGTGCACGTCTTCACTGATACAAAATT
>JBDTAD010000459.1:0-11384 GCA_039924815.1 Lacisediminihabitans sp. | reverse complement strand
CCGGTGTGGCTAGCCGTGGCCAAAACGAGTTGCTCATCGGTGAGCTCCAGTCCGGATCGCAGCACCGCGATCGCCTGGAGCGGTTTGAGCGAAGAGCGCGGGTACACGAGCGCGTCACTGTCGCCATAAGAGCGAAGGACTGATCCATCCGGTGCCAATGCGACGGCAGCACCGAGGTGACGTGACTCGATCATGCCCGATCTTTCCAGCACGGCCAGTTCGACAGAACCGGATGCGTCGAGCGGTTCGAGTCTGGGATGGGCAGCACTATCAATATCGTTCATGGTGAAACGACCATACCTCTGAGGCAGGAGCGTCTGCGTTCTTGCGCAGTAACGTAGAACCGTGAACATGGAGCACCACTACGCGGTCGACCTAGTCTGGACCGGTAACCGCGGAACGGGCACGAGTAATTATCGGGCGTACGGCCGCGATCATCTACTCCGAGCCGCGGGCAAGCACGACATCCAGGGCTCGAGTGACCGCACATTCCACGGTGATGCCGACCGTTGGAACCCGGAAGAAATGCTACTCGGTGCTCTCAGCCAGTGTCACCTGCTCAGCTATCTGCACGTGGCGGCCAGTCGCGGAGTCGTCGTCACCGCATACAGCGATTCACCGGTGGGCACCATGACGCAGACTCCGGATGATGGTGGTCATTTCACCGAGGTCACCCTTCGTCCCGTGGTCACGGTGCAGTCCGCTGACATGGTGGATACTGCGCTGGACGCCCATCACGAGGCCAGCCTGAAGTGCTTCATCGCGGCATCCGTGAACTTTCCGGTGCTACACGAGCCTGAGATTCGGATTCAGTCTGCTCACTGAGGAATTTCCTAGGTGGGTAACCAGCCGTTTTCCTCGGCGATGGTGACGGCGTCCGCCCGGTTACGGGCATTCGTTTTACCGATGGCGCTCGACAAGTAGTTGCGTACGGTGCCCTCGGAGAGGTGCAGGCTGCGGGCGATATCGGCGATCGAGCCGCGAGCCCTCGCTGCGCTCAGTACGTCGGTCTCCCGTTCGGTTAGCGGTGAATCCCCACTCGTCAGTGTCTCGGCCGCGAGAGTGGCGTCGACAACCCTGAGTCCGGATGCAACCCGGCGTACGGCGTCGGCGAGCTGGCGAGCGGGGGTGTCTTTCACCACGAATCCGCTGGCGCCTGCCTGCATAGCGCGACGCAGGTAGCCTGGCCGACCGAACGTCGTGACCATCAAAATCTGACAGTGGGGAAGGGCCGCCTTGAGCAGTGCCGCGGCTGCGATCCCGTCGAGCCCAGGCATGTCGACGTCGAGCATAGCTACCTCAGGGTGAGTGCGCATTGCAGCGTCGACCACTTCGTCACCGCGTGCCACCTCGGCGACGACCTCGATGTCGTGTTCCAACCCCAGCAAGGCGGCGAGGGCACCGCGAACGAGGGCTTGGTCGTCGGCGATGAGCAGCCGGATCACAGGGTCACCCGCAAACTGAAGCCACCCAATCGGGATCTGCCGAGTGTCATGTGAGCACCCCAGGGTTCGAGTCGTTCGCGAAGTCCCGCTAACCCGGTACCGCTGTCAGTGTTTGTCCCCGGGCCGCGACCATCATCACTCACCTCAACGAACGTCGAGCCGAGCACCACCTCACACACGGTCGCGCTCGAGTGCCGCACCACGTTGGTCACGCCCTCGCGCACTACCCAGCCGAAGAGTTCGCGGGCGCGCACGGGAACAATGTCAACGCTTCCCGGCAGCTCGGCTTGGATGCCAGCCGCCTCAAGCGCAGACCGTGCGTTCGTCAGCTCTGCCGCGACGTTCACTCCGCGATAGCCCGCGACGGTGGATCGTACATCGGCGAGCGCACCCCGTGCGAGTTCTTCCACTTCGGTGATCTCTTTGTGGGCGCTCGCCGGGTCGGACTCGATTAGTGCACCGGCGAGCTCCGCCTTGACAGCGATGACCGTGAGCGAGTGGCCCAGAATGTCGTGCATGTCGCGGCCCACCCTGCTGCGTTCCTGTTCCACTGCGAGTCGTGCCATTTCGTGCTGGGTCGCGCGCAGCAGGTTAGTGCTTTGAATCTGACGGGCAAACGCCGCCATCATAAGCGAGATCGAGGCGATAAGGATAGGGATGGCGAAGAGCGCGTCCCCTCCGACCCCGGCGCCCAACTCGAACAGGAATGCGACAAATGACAGAAGTGCGACGTACGCGATAATCCAGCGCATTTTTACCATGCTCATGGCGATGGCGACCCCAACGTAGGTCCAGATCGAGTACACGCCCAAACCCAGCCATGGCAGCAGAGCAAAGGACAGGGCCCACAGAACAGTGGGAGCGACGAAGCGCACACGGATGGGAAGTTGCCAGTTGAGCGGTGGGATTACAGCGAAGCTGATACCGAACACAGCAAGCAGTACGGTGAGCCAGATACGGTCACCGATGAATGGATATCGGGTGTAAAGATCGAAGCCAGCGTTGACGGTCCACACCAGACTGACAAGCGATCCGCCGTACCAGCGCCACGTCATACGTCGGGTGAGGCCATGCCACAGCCCGGCGGGGTCAGGCTCCGTGCTCCATGCGCGTGTCACGGTGTCGATAGTAATGGCTGGAGCGCCTCGGTCCCCGGCTGTTGCGGGGGGCCGAGGCGCGTACACGGTGTCGATAATCACACCCGTTTGGTGTCCCGGCGGAACATGAGTGCAGCGCCGATGGTGAAAATTGCCAGCCAGCCGATCACGTTGAAGACCGCTGCCCACTCGATCGTGCCACCGAGGAGCGGAAGTCGCGCGATTTCGCCGAGGCCGTACACCGGAGTCCACTTGGCCAGATCCTGCACCAACTGAGGGAATTGACTGAGCGGCGTGAACAGACCGCCAAACAGGGCGAGGATGGCGAGAATTGGGCCGAGGAACTGCATGACGTTCTCTGAAGGCACGGTGTAACCCATGAAGAGGCCGAGCGCGGTGAAGACGAGAGACCCGAGCCAGGCCGCGAGACCCGCGAGGATCCACACGTGCAACGGCATGCTCACGCCGCAGATTGCGCCGGCGACAAAGGTTGCGACGACGGCGAGCAGACCGAGGGCGAGGGTTGCCACGACCTTGAGGGCGATGTAGGCGACCGGGTTAACCGGGGTTAGTCGCAACTGCCTGCTCCACCCGGTGGCGCGCTCGACCGCGACGGCGCCGCCACCCGCTGTCGAGGTGACCATCGCGCCGTAGACGGCCATCGAAATGAGGACGTACGCGGCGACGGAGAGGCCACCCTTGCTCACCGGAACGCCGGTGAGTGACACGTGCTTCAGCGGCAACCCCACTATCAGGAAGAGAGCGATGGGCATAATGATCGTAAAGATCAGAGTTCTGCGGTTGCGAAAGCTTCGCTTGAGTTCGATCAGCAAGAAGGTGAGGTTGAAGCCGCCGAGCGGCGGAACCACGCGTTCGAGGCGGGACGTGGCGGTGGAAATCGGGGGAGCGACGGTAGTCATGATTGGTTGTCCTTTCCGGCTGCGACGGAGCGTACTTCGTCATCCGAAGTGAGTGCGAGGAAGGCGTCCTCGAGGTTGTGAGAAGTTATCTCAAGGTCGTGCGCATCCGTGCGTTGCAGGAGGTATCTGGCTACAGTGTCGGAGTCTTTGGTACGCACGAGTACGGAGTCCGTATGGAACTCGACGGAATCGACGCCGCTAAGCGCGGCCAACTCTGCCTGGTTGAGTCCGGTGACCGATGCACGCACCACGCGGCCTGCCGCAAGATTCTTGATCTCCGCAGCGCTGCCATCGGCGACGATTTCACCGCGACGCACAAGGACGATGCGGTCCGCGTAGGCGTCCGCCTCGTCAAGGTAGTGGGTGGCGAAAATGACGGTGCGTCCTGACCGTGCGTCCTCCCGGATGGCGGACCAGAAGTCGCGGCGACCCTCGACATCCATCCCCGTCGTCGGTTCGTCGAGAATCAAGAGCCCGGGGTCGGAGAGCAGCGCCATCGCGAAGCGAAGCCGCTGTTGCTGCCCGCCTGAGCATTTCTTGACCAGGCGTTCGCTGATGTCCAGAATGCCGGCACGTGTGAGCACTTCGTTGATCGGTCGCGAATCAGAGAAGAGGCTTGCGGTGAGCTGTACTGTCTCGCGCACGGTCACGTCCTTCAGCAGACCACCGGTCTGCATGACCGCGGACACCAGACCGTGGGAGATTGCACTGCGGGGACTTTGCCCATAGATGCTGACCGTGCCCGAATCCGGTCTGCTGAGCCCGAGCAGCATGTCGATTGTGGTGGTTTTGCCGGCTCCGTTGGGTCCGAGGAAGGCAACGATTTCTCCCGGCTGCACTTCGAGGTCGATGCCGTTAACGGCCCGTACCTTTCCGAAGTTCTTGGTGAGCCCGCGGGCCGCCACGGCGGGAGGGTTACAGTCCGGGTTTCGGTTGGCAGCGCCCAAGCGAGGCGGGGTGCTGAGAGAAGTGTGTGTCATTCCTCAACAATGGAACACGGAATACCGTCGATCAGCACACGGGCGTCACGGCTTGGCTGTGACGTTTGTCATGTTTTCCCTCGTGGGGATTAGGCTCGTACAGCTTGTGCATAGGCGAATCGTGCACACTTGATCCGGTCCGATCGGCATTACGCGTCGATGTCTATTCTTCAGAGAGCAGTTTTGTGTCACAGTTGCAGTCCTCTTCACGGTCGTTGTCCAAGGTTCTGAGTGCGGTTGCCGTTGCCGGTCTCCTGATTTCTCTGGTCGGCTGCAGCGGCAGTTCCGTTGCGGCGGGCTGCACTGCCCCGGGAACGGCAAGCGCGCAGGTGAAGGTGACGGGAAAGCTCGGCGCGGAACCCAAGGTCACTGTTCCGAAAAAGCTGAAGACCAAGGCCACCGAGCGCACTGTGGTGATCGAGGGCAAGGGCAGGACAGCTCAGGCCAACAGCTCCGCCGATATTGACTATGCCGTGTATAACGCGACCACCGGCAAGAAGATCGATGCGACCACCTATGGGGCAAAGGGCACGGCTCTCACGCTCGACAAGGGCAATCTGATGCCCGGACTCTACAAGGCCATCCATTGCTCAGCGCCCGGATCCCGCGTCGTCGCGGTTGTCCCGCCGGTCGATGCCTTCAAGACCAGCGGGAACAGCAGCCTGGGTATTGCGGCCACCGACTCGATCGTCTTCGTGATCGACGTGCTGAAGACGTCCGCACCGGTGAAGGTCTTGAAGAAGGCCGACGGCGTGGCGCAGGAGCCGAAAGCTGGCTTCCCGACGGTCAAGCTTGCAGCGAACGGCGAGCCGACCGTGACGATTCCGAAGGCTGACCCGCCCACGACGCTGCAGATCGAGACTCTCAAAAAAGGCAGCGGTACCGTTGTCAAAGACGGCTCTACTGTGACCGTTAACTACACCGGCGTTCTGTGGGCCACGGGCAAGACCTTCGACTCGAGCTGGACTCGGGGAACTCCCGCTACCTTCCCCACGAGCGGGGTCGTGGCCGGATTCGGTAAAGCCATGGTTGGTCAGACTGTCGGTTCCCAGGTCGTCGCGGTTATCCCGCCGGCTGAGGGCTACGGGCCGGACGGCAACCAGGCAGACCCCAGCGTTCCAGACCAGATCTCGGGTACGGACACCATGGTGTTCGTCATCGATATCCTCGCCGTTCACTAGCGAGCACGTTGCTAGCAGCCGCGGCCGTCGGGCGAGTGCTCAGATCGCGCTCTCGTCCGCAGCGTGAGCCAGAGCGTTATTCGAGCGACGAGGACGCCGTGGACCCGTGCGGGGGTCGTGCAGCAGAGTCGTGAGTATCAGCGCGATAAGCGGCAAAGCAATCAGCATGCTCAGCACGGGGTGAAGTCCGATGGAATCGGCGATCGTTCCAAGTATCGGGGTGAATAGGCCGCCGACCGATACTGCGAGCCCAACGGTGACGCCACTGGCGGTTCCGATGCGGTGCGGAAGGTAATCCTGACCGAGGATCACAAAAACCGCGAACGGGATGAAGATAGCCACCCCGGTGACGCCCGTGAAGACCATTGCCGAGGGCCAGTTTGGCGCCAGCACGATGCCGGCCATGGCTGGGATGGCGAGGGCGAAGCCGATCCGGATGCTGATCATACGACCCCAGCGATCGGCCATCCAGCCCCCCACGAAAGTTCCCACCGCGCCACAGGCGAGGAACACCGTGAGCGCGGCGCCGCCCACGACAGCGTCAGTGTGAAGCTCCTGGATGAAGTACAGGGCGATGAACGACGTGAGACCGAAGAACACAATGGACCTCACGATCACCACCGCGGTCAGACGCAGAAACGCTGGCCAGTCATCGTCTCCCTCGACCACTCTTTGGGGCTTTTCGCCCGGGGCGCTGCCGTCGAGGACTCGTCGGAGCTTCAGAATCAGGATCGTTGCCATGACCGCCGCAGGCACGACGAGAAGGGGCGTGCCGCGCAGGCCGGTTGCCAGCAGCAGCGGCGTTGCAACGAGCGACCCGAGTGCGAACCCGATGTTGCCGCCCAGAGCAAAGATACTCATCGCGCGATTGCTGTTGCCCGATGCCTGTCGCGCCGCGCGCGCGGCCTCCGGGTGGAATGCTGCGATTCCGAGGCCGGCGACGGCAATCATTAACCACGTAATCGCATAGCTCAGTGAGAGGCCGCTCAAGCTGACCCCGAGAGCTGCGGTCAGCATCCCCGCCGGGATCATCCAGCGCCTGGCCTTGCGGTCGCCAAGCCACCCGAACGCGGGTTGCGCAACAGAGGAGAGTACCGTGGCGGCAAGGGTCAAACCCGCGACGGCCGCATAGCTGTAGCCGCGCTCGGCCACGAGAAACGGCAGCAGCGCTGGCACGACGCCCTGATAAAAGTCGTCGGCCAGATGGGCGGACGCCATCACGGCGACGCCGCGGCGATTAACCGGCAAACTATTCATTTTTTCCAGTGTATTCTCGACCGTCCGGGGCTGACCGGCCGAGGAGCTTGTCGAGGTTTCGGCGATCCCGTTTGGTGGGGCGTCCTGCGCCGCGGTCCCTTTGTGCCACGACGACGATCTCCTCCTTCGGTGGCGGCGGGGGAGTGAGGTCGTCGAGACACTCCACGGCGACGACGGCTCCCACGCGTTTGACCACGAGGCGCTTCACACGCACGATTCGTTCCAGGCCGTCACCACGCATCCGGATTTCATCGCCCGGATGCACCGACTGTGCTGCCTTGACGCGCTCGCCGTTGACACGAACGTGCCCTGCGCGGCACGCTGCGGTGGCTGCGGAGCGGGTCTTGTAGAGCCGCACTGCCCACAGCCACGCGTCAACGCGCGCTGTCGTGATGGCGGGGGTGGCCTGGGGCATGCTCCCAGCGTACGAGGGGATGAAGGATCTTTCAGCGATGCGCACTAGTTTGGACGCTATGCGTCGAGTCATAGTGCTGGGATCAACCGGGTCGATCGGAGTGCAGGCACTGGAGGTGATTGCAGCCAACCGCGATCGTTTCGAGGTCGTGGGCCTCGGCGCTGGACGTAATCGTGCGCTCCTCGAGGTGCAGGCCGCGGAATTCGGTGTTGAGCACACTTCGCTGGGGGCGGATGAAGCCGAACAACTCGTGCGCACAGTGCAGGCGGATGTCGTGCTCAACGGCATCACAGGTTCGGTGGGCCTCGGCGCGACCCTGGCAACCCTCGAAACCGGAACGACGCTTGCCCTCGCGAACAAGGAGAGTCTCATTGTCGGTGGGGATCTCGTGAAGGCAGTGGCGAGCCCTGGCCAAATCGTGCCGGTGGACTCCGAACACTCGGCGATCGCGCAGGCGCTGCAGGCCGGTACCGATGCCGAAGTGCGCAGGCTCATCTTGACTGCCTCCGGCGGTCCGTTCCGAGGGCGCAGCCGGGACTCTTTGAAAGGCGTCACTCCGGCCGAAGCCTTGGCGCATCCCACCTGGGACATGGGACTAGTAGTCACCACCAACTCGTCGACCATGGTGAACAAGGGGCTTGAGGTGATTGAGGCACACCTCCTGTTCGACGTGCCATACGACAACATTGACGTGACGGTGCACCCGCAATCGATCGTGCACTCCATGGTGGAATTCGTAGACGGATCGACCATCGCACAGTGTTCACCTCCGAACATGCGACTGCCCATCTCGCTCGGGCTCGATTGGCCGAATCGCGTGGCAGGCGTTGGCATCCCGCTCGACTGGAGCACCGCGAGTAAGTGGACCTTCGAACCGCTGGATTCCGAGGCTTTTCCCGCTGTGGCGCTCGCGAAGCAGGTCGGTCGCGCTGGTGGAACTTGGCCGGCGGTCTTCAATGCCGCGAACGAGCAGGCCGTGCTCGCGTTTCACTCTGGCCAGATCGGCTATCTCGACATTGTGGATGTCATTTCGGCCGTGATTGATAAGCATTCCCCTCAGGAGGCCGCGTCAACGCTCGACGGGGTGCTGGACGCCGAGCGCTGGGCGAGGGAGTGTGCGGACACGCTCGTCGACAGGCTGAGTGACTGAGAAGCTCAGCGACCGCCGGGCTGGCGCTGGGCACTCACCCAGCCTTTCTCGCGTACGCTTTCGACGTGGAAACCGTGCTCCTCTACATTCTCGGGATCGTCATCGTGGCGGTCGGCATCATCGTGTCTATCGCACTGCACGAACTTGGCCACCTGAGCTTCGCCAAACTTTTCAACGTGCGCGTTGGCCAGTACATGATTGGCTTCGGACCCACGCTCTTCTCCCGCACGAAGGGTGAAACGGAATACGGCATCAAGGCGATCCCCCTCGGCGGATACATCTCGATGGCCGGCATGTATCCTCCCGCGCACCCTGGCGAGAAGCCGAGGATGTCTGGCACGGACACCTTCGCGGTTCAAGGCGATGACGACGAGGGCTCGAATTCTGGCAGGACCGCGAGCACGGGCATCATGCAGACCCTCGTGCAGGATGCCCGCACGGCTAGTGCGGAAGCGGTGCCGGTAGACGATGCGAAGCGCTCGTTCTATCTCCTGCCGATCTGGAAGCGCATCATCATCATGCTCGCTGGGCCGTTCATGAACCTCGTGATCGCCGTCGTGCTCTTCGCTGTGGTCCTTTGTGGCTTCGGCATCCAGTCTGTGAGCACCACCATTGGTAGCGTTTCAAGCTGCCTGGTTACAGCAACGTCCACGTCGCAGAAGTGCACACCGCAGACCCCGAAGGCACCGGGAGCAATCGCGGGTATCAAGCCCGGCGACACTCTTGTCAGCATGAACGGCACGCCGATCAACAGTTGGGCGCAGGCGACATCGATCATTCAGAAGTCGCCAAATTCCACGCTGACCATCGTGGTGAAGCGGGACGGTGCGGAGAAAACGCTCACGGCCACGCCTCAGCTCACCGAGCGCTACCGCTATGCGGCTGACGGTACGACGGTACTGAAAGACGCGAGCGGCAAATCGCTCACCGAAAAGGTGGGCATGCTCGGCGTGACTGCGGCCTACGAGCTCCAACAGCAGCCGGTGACGGCCGTGCTGCCGGCAGTGGGTAACAACATCGCCCAAGTGACCCATGTGATCCTGAATCTGCCTCAGCGCCTCATCGAGGTGGCCCAGGCCGCATTCGGTCCTGGCAAGCGCGATCCCAACGGACCAATGAGCATCATCGGGGTCGGCCGCGTCGCTGGCGAGGTCACGAGCATCAACACCGTGCCCTTCGTCGAGCGGATGTCGTACCTGGTCGGCCTCGTCGCCTCGGTCAACGTCTTTCTGATGGCTTTGAACCTCGTGCCACTGCTACCCCTCGATGGCGGTCACGTCGCTGGCGCGCTCTGGGAGGGCATCCGGCGGTTCTTCGCGAAGCTGTTCGGACGCAAGGATCCAGGCCCGGTTGACATCGCAAAACTGGTGCCACTCACCCTGGCCGTTGTGCTGGTGCTCGGAGCTATGAGTGTGCTGCTGATGTACGCCGACATAGTGAAGCCCATCGCTCTGCAGTAACGACACCGTCTGACCTGGCCCAGCGATCCAACAGCAGCTGAGCCTAAGCTGTGACGATGGCCGCAATAAACCTCGGAATGCCCAAGTCACCGGAGACTCTGGCACCGCGTCGCAAGTCTCGTCAGATCTCGGTCGGAAAGGTTCTCGTTGGCGGGGATGCCCCAGTGAGCGTTCAGTCGATGACCACGACCCAGACCACGGACATCAACGCGACCCTGCAGCAGATTGCCGAACTTACAGCCACAGGGTGCGACATTGTGCGCGTAGCCGTTCCGCATCAGGACGATGCAGACGTTCTGCACGTCATCGCGGCCAAGAGTCAGATACCAGTAATCGCCGACATTCACTTTCAGCCTCGCTACGTCTTTACCGCTATTGACGCTGGCGTCGGTGCCGTACGCGTGAACCCTGGCAACATCCGCAAGTTCGACGATCAGGTAGGCGCGATCGCCAAGGCCGCTACAGCCGCGGGCGTCTCGATCCGCATCGGCGTGAATGCGGGCTCCCTCGAACCGAGCATCATGCAAAAGTACGGCAGGGCAACCCCCGAGGCGTTGGTAGAAAGCGCGGTGTGGGAAGCGAGCCTGTTCGAAGAGCACGACTTCCATGACTTCAAGATTTCGGTCAAGCACAACGACCCAGTCACGATGGTGAAGGCATATCGGCTCCTCGCGGAACGCGGCGACTGGCCGCTGCATCTCGGAGTGACCGAGGCGGGCCCAGCCTTCCAGGGCACGATCAAATCGGCGACCGCCTTCGGTATCCTGCTGTCCGAGGGAATCGGTGACACCATCCGTGTTTCGCTTTCGGCTCCTCCGGTCGACGAGGTCAAGGTCGGCTTGCAGATTCTGCAGTCGCTCGGTCTGCGCGAGCGTCGCCTCGAAATCGTGTCCTGCCCGAGCTGTGGTCGCGCCCAAGTGGATGTCTACAAGCTCGCAAACGACGTCACGGATGGCCTCGAAGGCTTGACCGTGCCGCTGCGCGTTGCCGTTATGGGCTGCGTCGTCAACGGACCGGGGGAGGCCCGCGAGGCAGACCTCGGAGTCGCGAGTGGCAACGGCAAGGGGCAGATCTTCGTGAAGGGCCAGGTGATTAAGACCGTGCCGGAGTCCGAGATCGTGGCGACTCTCATAGAAGAAGCCAATCGGCTGGCGGCCGCGATGCCAGCTGGCGCGGTTGGATCTGCCACAGTGGTGACCGTTTAGGGTTCCCACGACCCAGATTGAACCGATTCATCCCCCCGGATTGGGGTCAGGGCTAGAGTATTTTGTACCCCATCTCGAGTGCACTGAAGGTATCTAGTCAGTTAGAGTCTTACCAGCAAGGGCATTAGCCAGTGAAATGTACCCCATTAGGTGGTATTTCATGAACTTCCCTGCGATGCATCGCGTCCGTCGCTGCCTTTCGGGTAGGCAGCGACGGAGCGCGGCGGGCGGGGAAGGCCCGCGGCTCCACACATCGAGCCCCCCTCGAGGGATC
>JBDTAD010000458.1:0-1610 GCA_039924815.1 Lacisediminihabitans sp. | reverse complement strand
GAGGGCGTTTCTGCGTCTCAACCGGCGGAAGACTCACTGCACCCCTTCCAGGAGGCAGGTGCTCTGGCCACGATTTGCTCATATATTTCGTCGACCTTTGCCTTCGAGTAGGGAAAAACCCGTGAAGTGATACCCCCTACGGCAAACGGCAAGTTCGCCGATGCCGATGTGGTGCATTTATGAGTTGATGCGCAGAGTGAATCTAAAAGTTGAAGGTTACGCTCTGATTCGCATTCGCCCCGTTGTTCGGGTTCGGTTCGGCAATCGTCACCTGCTGCTGGTCCCGGATACCGTTATAGATCGCAGCGAAACTATAGGTGCCCGGCAACATCTCCGCCTGCACGAGATTCGCGTTGGTCTGGTTCGGTGTGGTCATCGCATGCCAACTTCCGGCGTAGTAAGACGCCGACCCGGCCACAACACCTGTCTGACCATCCAGCGGCGCCTTCAACTCCACGTTCACCAGTGCGGCATGGAAGTACACGGTCTGCACCGCATTCGCCCCATTATTCGGATTCGGCTCGATCACCGTGAACTTTTTCTGGTCCCGGGTGCCGTTGTAGGTCGCAGCGAAACTATACGTGCCTGGCAACATCTCCGCCTGAACCAGCCCGTGGTTATTCGGGATCAGCGTTGTGATCGGATGCCAACTGCCGGCGTAGTACGACGCCGATCCGGCATCGGGAATATTCAGAATCTCACCGACCTGCCCTGTGTTGTTCGAGCCCTGCAACTCCACATTCACCAATGCGGTGTGGAAGTACACGGTCGCCCCGTCGGCGGGCACTGTTACCGTCTCCTGCTCCCGGGTGCCGTTGTAAACCTCGGCGAACGCATACGTACCAGGCTTGAGCTGGGTCTGCACGATGGCTGAATTATTCGCGTCCGGGCTGGTGATCTGATGCCAGCTGCCGTCCGCGTAATATGACGCCTGCCCACCGGACAAGATACTGCCGCTATGAGACTGCAACTCCACATTCACCATCGGCAGGACAGCCTCGAACGCCATCGAGAAGATGTGCAGCATTGGCACGGTGGCGGGTGTTGCGTGGGACACGTTGGGCATCGTGATCGTGGACACCGTTTTGGTCGGGTTGAGATCGAATGTTAGATAGTAGATGTGCGCAGGGTGGTCGTACCGGGTGTTGCCCACCCGGTTCTCGTACTCGGGCTGCAGCGCGACATCGGTGCCCGTCAGGGGCGTGGCGCTCCAATCGGCGGCGTGCAACGTGAACGTCTGCGACGAGCCGTCGGTATAGTGCACGGTGCCTTCGCCCTTCAACTCTCCGCCGTTCGGCGCGTATGTAGCGGTGACCAGGAATCCAACCCGTTTCGCGGCCTTGCTGACCATGATCGTCTGGCCCGCACTGATCATGTTGTCCGGTTTTCCGGCGCCCGAATTAGGCCACGCGAAGTTGAAGCCTCCATAGGCCACGGTTCCGCCTGAGTCGGCACCGACCGCCTTGAGCGCCTGCAGCGACAGGGATGCACTGCCACCGCCGTCGATATCACCGCCGGCGGTGTGGGCGTCGTCGGTGATGCCGACGTCGTTGAAGCCGTCAGCAAGGGAGGCTAGAGGAGCGACTGGCCCCTGGATGCCTATGGTGCGT
>JBDTAD010000457.1:0-2155 GCA_039924815.1 Lacisediminihabitans sp. | reverse complement strand
CATCGCGACCGGCAACGATTGGCGCGCGATCGAGGCCGCGGCGCACGCCTACGCGGCACGCAGCGGCATCTACTCTCCCCTGACCCGTTGGTTCGCGGATGCCGACGGCAACCTGGTCAGCGAGATCGAGCTTCCCCTCAAGGTCGGCATTGTCGGCGGCCAGGTCGAATCGAACCCCGCAGTACACATCAGCTACTCGATTCTGGAGGTCGACACGGCCACGGAGCTCGCCGAGGTCATGGCCGCCGTGGGACTGGCCCAGAACTTTGGCGCACTCAAGGCACTCTCCACCGAAGGAATCCAGCCGGGGCACATGCGGCTGCACGCGCGCAGCGTCGCCGTCGCGGCAGGGGCATCCGGGGCTCACTTTGACGAGGTCGTGAACCGTCTGGTGGCCAGTGGAGAGATCAAAGTGTGGAAGGCGCGGCACATTCTCGACGTGCTCGAGGGCCGCATTGCCGACACCGGATCCATTCACGCGATCCGCACCGCGGCCATCCCGGTGCCTCCCGCCGCCGCCATTCCCGAGCCAGAGCGCGCAGAACAGGGTGCGAGCGTCGGATTCGGCAAGATCATCCTGCTCGGCGAGCACTCGGTCGTCTACGGCCGTCACGCCATCGCGGCACCGATCGGACTCACTATCCAGGCCGAGGTTACCAAGCGCGAGGCCGGCCTCGAATTGGTCATCGCCCGCTGGGACACGGATGCCGCCTACGACCCGATCGGTGCAGAGCTGGCCCTGCAAGTGGCCACCCTCATCGCCGGCAAGCTCGGTCTCGCGGGCGTCGGCATGCGCGTCGACGTCTTCCCGCACCTGCCTAGGGCTAGTGGACTGGGTGCCTCCGCGGCGCTCGCTGTCGCGATAATCCGCGCGGTTGCGGAACGCTTCGAGGTGCAGCTGAGCGACGAGCAGGTGTCAAACCTCGCCTTCGAGTGCGAGCAGATCGTGCACGGCACCCCCTCGGGCATCGACAACACGGTGGCCACCTTCGGTCGCCCAATCCTGTTTCGTCGAACGGGCGAGGACGGCAGTTCTGCAGCCTCCGACGTGCAGGACGTCGTTGCTCCACAGCCGATCCCGGTCATCATTGGCCTCACCGGCGTGCGCTCGCTCACCTCACACACCGTCGGACTCGTGCGCGCGGCGCGGGAGAGGAATCCGGGCAGATACGAGTCGATCTTCTCGCAGATCGATGAACTGGTCCTAGCCGGCGCGGATGCCCTCGGCCGTGGCGACATCGCCGAGCTTGGCGAGCTGATGAACATCAATCACGGACTGCTCGGCGCGTTGCAGGTCTCGAGCCCCGAGCTTGAGGCTCTGGTCGGCGTCGCCAGGCGCGCGGGGGCTCTGGGCGCGAAGCTCACCGGTGGCGGCGGCGGCGGCGCGATGATCGCGGTCGCGGAGACCGGGGCGGCGGAGTCGGTTGGCTCGGCCATGCGGCAGGCCGGCTTTGTGACGTACCTCACCGAGATCCGCTGAAGCTCCCTTCGACAAGCCCAAGGACCGCACCCGCGGTCTCTGAGCTTGTCGAAGGGCCGCCGCGCTCATCCGCGATAGAGTGTTTGCATGGTCATTAACAGCAGTCGGATCTTGCTCGTCGTCTGCGCGCTGGGCGCGATTGCCCTCGCCGTGCTGTTCGTGCTGAAGGTTATCTACCAGGCCTTCTAACGGCATCCGGCACGTCTTCGTGCCAGAGGTGTGCGCGGTCATCGACGTCCATCGCGCGGCATGAGAATAGATACATGAGCTCTGCCACACGGTCCAGCCGTCCGGTTCGCACGAGACGCGGATTCGGCGGCAAGAAAGACGACGGCCCACGCGCAAGCTTCGGTCAGTTGATGCCGTACCTGCTGGAGCACAAGAAGGTCCTCGTCTGGGTGATCGTCCTCAGCGTGCTCGGCGCTGGTGCATCCCTCGCGCAGCCCCTGCTCGTTAGCCAGGTCATTACCCGCGTGCAGGCCGGGAACGTGCTGGGAAACCTTGTCTGGATCCTCGTCATCCTGGTGGTCGTCTCAGCGCTCGTGAGCGCACTCCAGCACTACCTCCTGCAACGCACCGGCACCGGGGTCGTGCTGAGCGCGCGCCGGCGTCTCGTGCAACGCATCCTGCGCCTGCCGATCAGTGAGTTCGACAATCGCCGCACGGGCGACCTCG
>JBDTAD010000456.1:0-1953 GCA_039924815.1 Lacisediminihabitans sp. | reverse complement strand
CCCGCTGCTCGATCCCTGTGAGCTGGAATCTCCCAGAACAGAGATGGCGTTGCCGCCGACGCTCACCGGTGCGATCGCGTTAATAAGCGCCTGAGTGCCGCCCACGAGGGACGTTCTCCCGGATGTGGAGGACGCGGACGTTTCGGCAGGAGCCGCGACCGGCGCAGTTGTCGACGGGGCATTCGAACTGGATGAGTTACCCAGTAGTGAGATGGCGTTTCCACCCACACTGATCGGCGCGCTCAGAGAGACGATGCCCTGGGTGCCCGAGGCGGTTCCGCCGCCGCCATTGGTTTCCGCAGCGTTGGCCGCGGTGGTGCCGAGGACCGAGAGTCCTGCGAGAAAGAGAACTCCCCAGAGTCCTCGGGAAATGATTTTGTTCATGGTAAACAACTCCTTGAGTCAGATGATGTGAGTCTCTCCACTGAGGAGAGTGGTGATCGCGTTCCTGCCAGGAGGCAGGTTGGGATCCATCAGCCAGGTGTTGTGTCGAATTCGAAGCTTGGAGAAGTGGGTACCGCGTCGTTGGAGAGCGAGGAGCGGCCGGTCGCTAGCGAAGCCGCCCATGGCGGGTTCAGCGTGGCAACCGGCATTGCCTCGTTGCCAGTCTGACCAGACGGGCCTGGAGCGGATGTCGACAGCGGTGCGGTGGGGCGGTCCTTGCTTGGCAGTGGCGTCGCGGGAGCATTCTCGCTCGTGATATTCGCGGGAACTGCGTCACTCGCTATGCCCCGAGTAGTCGTGGCGAGCGGCCGGTGCGCATCGGAAACCACGGCTACTACGGTGTCAATCGTCGTCAATAGCGGCTCCGCGTGCCCAACGGTCAGTGGAAGTGTGACTGCGGGTTGCGCCACGCCGGCCACTGTCGTCCCAGCGCCTGTGACGATGTCCACTGCGGATGCGCCGAGGCCGACAACTGAGCCGACAACGGAATGGACGGCCGCGTCTACGACTGCGGGAACGCCTGCAACTGCAGTACGAAGGGGGCTGGCAACGCTCGCCGCGACGGCGTGAACTGCAGTCGGAACCTCAAGTACTGCTCTCTGGACCTCGCTCGCCACTGGGTGCAGGGTCTGTGAGACAGCTGCGCCGATCGGTGCAACCACAGCATCGTGAGCCTGGGTGAGTGTCTGCGACAACAAGCTTCGCGCGGGTGTAGGGGGAGCGGAGTCACCACCCTCTGCCGCGGATGCCGACGAGATGCCGAAAACAATGGCAATGAGGGCGCACGCAGTGGTCGCGAACAGGCCGAAAAGCAGCAGCCCTACAATCCTCCGAGCCCCGCGCTGCGAAGTATGTTCCATCATGACCACCCCCTATGGCGATCCCCTCACAATACCGTCGGTGGTGCTCATTATCTACCCCTGAATGGGGGTGTGGGCTAGGCGTGGGGCTGGCGCAACGAAAGGAGCCGAGCCCAATGGGCTCGGCTCCTGAAGGTGCGTCAAGGACCGCGGTGCTTCGTAGCATCGCTCCTTGGCATTGCTCTAAAACAGCTTAGGCGCTAGTGCTCTTGGAACCCGCTTTTGCCTTTTTGTCGGCGCGCTTTTCCTTGAGTGACTTGGCCGCCACAGTCTTGGCGCTGCTCTTCTTCGGCGATTTGTCTGCCATAGGGCATCCCTCCCTCGGAAGCACGGACGGCTTCGGTATGGCTGACAATACCCCCGAATCTCGACAAATGCATCACGCTGGCCGGAATGGTGCGAAGTACCGAGTTGTTGTGAATTAACATACAAACGCATGAAACTAGCGAAAGCGCAGGACTGACCATGGCACATCTCGAATTTGGGCTCGACACCTTCGGCGACATCACCGTGGACACCGCGGGCCACATGCTTTCCCATGCGCAGAGCATCCGTAACATTGTCGAGCAAGCGGTGCTCGCGGATGAGGTCGGCGTGGATTTCATCGGAATCGGTGAGCACCATCGCGATGATTTCGCCGTGTCATCTC
>JBDTAD010000455.1:0-2661 GCA_039924815.1 Lacisediminihabitans sp. | reverse complement strand
GCGATCTGCGGGGACTGCACGACGGCAGTGTTAAAGCCCGCAACACTTCCGGCGAAGTCAGGATCAATGGGGGTAAGGGCGAGGCCGCTTATGCGCGCGCCAAGGACAGTGAAATCGGGCATGGCCCGAGAGTAGTCCTCACCAACGATGTCGCGCGAATAAGAATTAGAGCGACTCGAGCACCGCCATCGCCGCGTTGTGTCCGCCGAGACCGCTCACTGCCCCACCGCGCCTGGCCCCGGAACCACACAGCAGGATGCGTTCGTGCGCGGTCGCGACTCCCCAGCGCTCGGCCGGCGTGGTGAGCGAGTCGGAGTCCTCCACGAACGGCCACGACAACGGGCCGTGGAAGATGTTGCCTCCGGGCATCCGCAGTGCTGCTTCGATGTCGAGCGTCGTTTTCGTTTCGATGCAGAGATTGCCGTCAGCATCCGTCATCAGCACGTCTTCGATCGGCTCGGCCAAGACGGAGTTGAGCGAGTCGAGAACGGCCTGCTGAAGAACCTCACGCATCGCGTCGTTATTCTCAGGCGTGAGTAAACGGTCAGGTGCGTGAAGGGTGAACACGGTGAGAGTGTGCGCTCCGCTGGCCTGAAGCTCCGGAGACAGGATGGACGGATCGGCGAGAGAGTGGCAATAGATTTCGCTGGGGATGGGATGAGGCACCTGCCCCGCGCTCGCGACGTCAAAGGCAGCCTGCAGTTGGACGTAGCCCTCGTTGATGTGGAACGTTCCGCCGAAGGCCGCGTCCGGATCGATCCGGCCGTCGCGCAGTTGTGGAAGGCGGGACAGCATCAGGTTCACCTTCACCTGGGCACCCTCGGGGCGGGGGGTTCCGACGGGCTCAACCAGCGAAACAGGCCCGGCCGGTAAGTCAGGCTGGACCGGCGAAGTGAGCAGCGAATCCAGCACGTAGGGAGCGACGTTGACGAGTACCGTGCCAGCCTCGATGACGCGCTCCACGCCATCCTGCAGGTAGCGAACCTCGCCGTCGGGGGTGATCGAGGTGACCTCGGCGTTCGTCTCTAACGTTGCGCCAGCCTCACGTGCGGCGTGGGCAAGTTCGCCCGTGACCGAGCCCATTCCACCGACCGGCACATCCCAGTCGCCGGTGCCGTTGCCGATCACGTGGTAGAGAAAACAACGATTTGCGGCGAGCGTCTCGTCGTGAGCGGGCACGAAGTTGCCGATCAGCGCGTCGGTGAGCACGACCCCGCGCACGAGGTCATTCGAGAAGGTGGCCTCAATGGTCTCGCCGATGGGCCTCTCGATGAGCGAGTCCCACAGCTCATCATTGCCGAGGGCGCGTTTTGCTTCGGATCGGGTGAGCAGCGGTTCGCACACCGTCGGGAAGAGCGCGCGGGCGAGCGTGGCAGTGCCCTCGTAGAACTCCTGCCACGGGGCTACGTCGTCCGCAGCGCCGACGGAGGCGAAGGACTCGGCCGTGGCGGCGGCATCCGCATTGTCCACGAGCAGACCACGGTCGGTGCCGGGCAGCGGCGTGTATGAGGCATAACGGCGGCGTTCGAGACGGATGTCGAGCTTCAGCTCGCGGATAATGCGCTCCGGCAGCAGGCTCACAAGGTACGAATACCGTGACAGCCTGGCATCCACGCCAGCGAAGGCCTCAGCGGAGACCGCAGCACCGCCAACGTGATCCAGTCGTTCGAGCAGGGTGACGCTTCTGCCTGCCTGAGCGAGATATGCGGCGGCGACGAGTCCGTTATGGCCGCCGCCCACGATGACGACATCGACAGTGGTGTTGTGCATTCTGCGATTGTACGCAGCGCAGTCAGGCCACGGGCTGGGCGAGGTATTCGGTGATGTAGTCGACCATCAACCTGCCGCATTCGTCGAGAAAGAACTGATCGCCATCAGTTTCGACTTCGAATGCCTTCGCGATCAGGCATTCGCCGATTTCCACCATCACCTCAACATGCTTAAGCAGCGTGGTGCGCGGCGCCACGTCGTACATCTCGATGAACAGCGCACTCACCGTCGCTGCGAGCAGCGTCTTGTTGCTCACGCCCCCCGCGGACGGATCCTGCGCGAGCCCGTCGCCGAGGCGAATCTGTCGGAAGCCGGGCTCGTTCCGAAAGAAGTCCGCGTAGCTTGCGACCGACGCGATGATCGCGTCTTGCCATTCAGCCGCTTGCTCCAGAAATTCGCGGCAGCGATCGACGTACCGGTCCAGGTTTCTCGCGGCCAGCGCGAGAGCGATGGAGTCGAGGTCAGAGAAGTAGCGATAAATGGCGGGACCCGACATGTCTGCGCGACGAGCAATGAGCGCTGGCGTCAGGTCACTGAACCCAACTTCGTCGATGAGTGTGGCTGCGGTATCGAGAATGAGTGTGACTCGCTGAGCGCTGCGTCCCTGACGCGGCACGCGGCGTTCCAACTGAGGTGTGTCGTCAGTCGTGATCTGTCGGGTCCTTCCACCATTGGTATATGCGGTTGCATGGACCAAAACAGTCTGCTAATCTCCAAACATTACACTGTGTAGCGTTACACCCGAAGTAGCGCACGCCCGCCCGTGTGACCGTGGGCGTACATAGTGTCTGACCGGTGTCGTGGTGCCGAGCCCCAGGCCGGCACCACGATTTCCCTTCCGCTCATCGGGTGTCCCCTGCAACGCAAGTAGGCTCTTTCCATGCCTTCGAA
>JBDTAD010000454.1:0-2681 GCA_039924815.1 Lacisediminihabitans sp. | reverse complement strand
TCCGGCGGCATTGCCACTGCTGCGCATGGCGGCGTCCGAACTGGCGAACGATGCCCCAGCGATCGCGGCGCGCGCTTTAATTTATGCAGCGGGACTTGCAGATGACCTCGATCTCGCGGCCGAGGCGAGTCAGGATGTGCTGCGCGCGGTTGAGCTAGCGAGAATTGCGGGCGGCGGTGGGCTGATCGCGGCCGCGACGACCGGCGTGGGCGCGATTCTGGCCGAGCGCGGCGACCCGGTCGCGGTGGACTACTGCACAGAGGGGATCGCGGCAATGGGCATCGAGACTCCTCTGGAGCAGCGGAGATCTGTGCTTGCGAATTGTGCTCGCCTCGCGTGGCAGGTTGGTGACCTCGTGACGGCGCGACGTTGGGCATTGGAGGCCACACCTCTCCTCGCCGGCCCACCTCGGATCGCAACGTCCCAGTTGGCGAGCACGCTCGCGGCCCTCGACCTGGCCGAGGGGGCTCTCGACTCCGCTCAGGAACATGCGGGCCAAGCTCTAGCCGTCGCTCGCGAGCTGGATTTGGGGCGCGAGCTGCCGCTCGTGTTGGCTATCGCGTCGCGAGTCCACTTGGCGCGAGGTGAACACGAGGATGCGATTGCCGCTGCTCTCGCGTGTCTCGACGCGGCCAGTACATCCGGAATGCAGTGGACGTCGGCGATTGCGTTCGAGACCTGCGCAGCCGTACTCGCTGACCGTCACCCTGACGACGCGGCCACACTCGCAGGCAGTGCAGCCGCGCTGCGCTCCGCTGGATCGCGACCCGCTCCCGTTACTCTGCGCTTGGGTCCGACGCCGGGTGACGTGGTGACGCGTGATGCAGCCACTGCCCTCGCTCGCGGCCTGCTCAATCGCGACTAGCTTCCCTGTCGACCAGCAGCGAGTGTATCGGGACCTGGTGAGTTAGCGCACGATGGCGGAGCGCAGCAGCACCCAGGTGCCGAGCGACGAGAGGGCTATCACCACCGCGGCCAGAACGGCAAGCCACCACAGTTGGAAGGCGCCGAAGATGGCGGCGGCCGACGGCACCAGGATGATTACCGCCACGATGATGACGACTGCGGCTCCGATTCCGATCATCTGGGGACCACGCGCGCCGAAGCGAACCCAGGCCGCTCCGAAGACGCCACCAATCGTGAGCAGCGACAGGGTGGCGAGGAACACGATGGGGATGAGCAGGGCGAAGTTCCCGGCTCCCAAGACGTAAATATCGAAGACGTAGAACCCGACGAACCAGTGATTGGTCACGAGCTCGAGCAGTGTGAGTACCGCGAATGCAGCTGTCACGTACGCAGACACGATGATTGCCCAGAGTAGGGTGCCGCCGACGAAAGTCCGGCGGGTGCTGCCCAGAGTGAGCGCAAAGGGAAAGGTCGTCGCGACGGCCTGCACGCCGAAATACACGAGGAAACCCGGCAGCGAATACGCCATTCCAGGGTTGGATCGCGAGCCTTGGATCCACCCCGCGGTGCCGGGAAGGCTGCCGGAGCGCCAGAACACCAGCTCGATGAGCACGGAGACGATGGCCACCATACCCGCGATGTAGAGCGGCACCAGGAATGTGGTCTCGCGCTTATTGAGGTGCAGTTTGGTGGTGGAGACTATGGTGCTCATGATCGTGTCGCTACTTTCGGTTCCGCGAGACCGGCGTCATTTGCGCCATAGCCCGAGACGAGTTGTTGCAGGGTGGTGCGCGCCAGCTGCACGCCGTGCCGTTCGGCGAGTTCCCGAAGCGGGGGGTCGATAGTCCCCTCGGCGGTTACCGAGGCGAGGCCGCCAATCGCTTGACGCTCGAGCACGCGGTGATTACCGAGTACTTCGGCCACCGCATCCTTAGTCCCGCTGAGGATAAATGCCCGGTCGCGTGCGGCATCCGCATCATCATCGACGACAACCCTGCCTTGGTCGAGGATGACCACTCGATCGAACAGCGCCGCGGATTCCTCGATCAGGTGAGTCGAGAGTACGACGGTTCTGGGGTGCTCTTCGTAATCGCGCAGGAGCATCGTGTGGAAAAGCGCTCGCGCGGTGACGTCGAGCCCTAGGTATGGCTCGTCGAGCAGGGTGACGGATGCGCGCGAGGCGAGGCCGAGCACGATCGCGACGGAGGAAAGCTGGCCGCGGGAGAGCTTCTTGAGGCGCGTCTCTGCGGGGATGCGGAACCCGTCCACCAGTTCGGCTGCGACATCCGCGTTCCAGTTGGGAGCGAAGTCTGGTGCGATCCGCAGCACGTGATGCAGCTTGTAGTCGTCGGGGTAACGCTGGTTATCGCGCACGTACATGATCTGTGAGAGCGTCGCCCCGTGTTCGAACGGTGCGTGGCCGAGGATGCTGACCTGGCCTTCTGAGGGCCGATCCTGTCCGGCCATGATGGACATGATCGTGGTTTTGCCAGCGCCGTTGCGACCGAGAAGGCCGAGGATCGACTGCTCCGGCACGGCGAAACTCACGTCGTCTAAGGCCTTCACCCGCCCGAAGCTTCGCGAGACGTGGTCGATTTCTATGGCGTTAGTCATGAGAGGTCCTTGTCCGTGCGTGAAGGGTCAGTGCTCGACGTCGCTGCGTCGAGAGGTTCCGTGATCATCTGTGCGAGTTCGTGTTTGTTGATGCCGAGGAGCTCTGCCTCGTGCAGGAGCGGTGCCAGGCGCTGCTCACGAAAGGCAGCCTTGCGCGCAGC
>JBDTAD010000453.1:0-2510 GCA_039924815.1 Lacisediminihabitans sp. | reverse complement strand
GCCCGACGGCACGCGCCTACCGCGCACCACTCACCTCACCGTCACCCCGGTGACCGAGGGCGTGCTCGGTGAGCTCTCGGCTGCACTTGTGCGAGCCGCGAATGAGGTGCGCGGGATTCCGTCGGTGGCGGCGTCCGACGTGCTGGGCGCTCTGCCACCGGAGTTCGTCGCAGGCTTGTCGTCGCCGGATGCTGCGCAGCTCGATTCGGAATCCGCTTACGGCCTGCTCGTGCAGATCGGTCTCATCACGCCGGGCGACGCCTCTGGGCAACTCCCCGAGCGGATGGCTCCGTTCATCGCGCTCATCGAGGCGCTGCCGGCAGCCCTCACCGAGCGGCTGCTCACGGAATTGTTGGCTCGCCTGGTTGAGCCCGCCTAGTCAGCGGAGCGAGTCAGTCGGCGGAGCGCCTGAACGAATCCGGGGTGAAGATATCCTCGATGCGACAATCGAACAATTCGGCCATGCGAAACGCGAGCGGAAGGCTGGGATCGAACTTTCCCTTTTCGATCGAGATGATGGTCTGTCGCGAGACCCCGAGGGCTGTGCCGAGAGCTTCCTGGGTGAGTCCGGCATCCTGGCGGAGCCGCGCGAGTGCATTCTGCACGGCTAGTGCTCGTGCCGGGCGCGGCGAAGCAGCACCGTGTAGCGCACCCAAAAGTCAACCAGCACGAAGATGACGAGCAGATAGAGTGCCACGGACGCAGACGCCGGCTTCACGAACAGCAAAATGACAGCAAGCGCCAGTGCAACAATGATCCCGTCAATCATGACCTTGGATTGGGCCACCGTCGCCAACCCGCGTTCCACCCCCTCGGGCGCTGCGCTGCGGTCCCGCTTTTCCCGCGCGCGTTTAAGCGCCATCACGGAAAGCCCGGTGCCGATGACGACGATCGGGCTGACAATGGGAAACACCAGGGAGGCCGCAGCGGGCGGCAGAGCCGTAGCGATCGCGTCGGCGACGCCGAGTATCGATACGGCTACGGCCAGGACAGCGAGCACACTCTTCATGTCAAACCTTCTGTAAAGTAAGTTTTACTTTAAGGTAGGCGTGCATCAACTGTATGTCAAGCTAACTTTACATTTTCAACCGCCGCGGGGTCGCGCGTGCGAGCCGCAAGATAGTCCGCCACGGAGACAATCGCAAGGGCGGCCGGGTCGCCTGGATCGGTGAGCACAATGGGTGCACCGGTGTCGCCTCCTGTGCGGAGGGAGATGCTCAGCGGGATCGAGGCGAGCAGGGGCACTGGCTGGTCCTCCGTCGAGAGGCGCGCCGCCGCATCCGCGCCGCCACCGCTCCCGAAGAGGTCGAGCACGGTGCCATCCTGCTGCACGAACCCCGCCATGTTCTCGATCACGCCGATGACTTTCTGGCCAGTTTGGCGCGCAACCAGGGCGCTGCGCTCTGCAACGTCTGCTGCGGCGGATTGCGGTGTCGTGACGACGAGTACCTCCGCGAACGGTAGCAACTGTCCGATGGAAATCGCGATGTCGCCCGTGCCGGGAGGGAGGTCTAGCAGCAGCACGTCGAGCTCGTCGAAGTACACGTCAGTGAGAAACTGCTGCACCGTGCGGTGCAGCATCGGTCCCCGCCACGAGACAGCGGTTCCGGGCTCCACGAACATGCCGATGGAGATTACCTTTACCTCATAGGCAATCGGCGGCAGGATCATGTCTTGCACACGGGTGGGCTTCGCATCTGCGATGCCGAGGATGCCCGGAATCGAGAACCCGAATACATCCGCGTCGAGGACGCCCACTCTCAGCCCCTTCGCGGCCAGCGCCACGGCAAGGTTCGCGGTGACGGTGGACTTGCCCACGCCACCCTTGCCGCTGGTGACCGCGTAAATGCGGGTGGGGGAGTCTGCGCTGAACTGCAGTGACTTCGAGCGCCCGTTGCGCAGCTTGTGGGTGAGCGCGTTGCGTTCCTGGGTGGTCATCGAGGTCATGACCAGCTCCACCGTTGTCACGCCGGGCACGGCAGCGATCGCCTCACGAACGTTGTTCTCAATGGTGCGCGCAGCGGGGCAGCCCACGATGGTGAGCTTGATCTCTGCGCTGGCTTCGCCGGCATCCGTCACGGTGATCCAGCTCACCATGTCGAGTTCGGTGATCGGCTTACGAATCTCTGGATCGATCACCTGGGTCAGGGCGCGGAACACCAGTTTTTCGAGAGGGTTGGGGTCGTGCACGAGTGGCGGTGACTCGGCATTCTGCGGTGCGGGGTTCGTCATGATTACGGAGACGTCAACGACCTCACTCCGCGGTCACCTCGTCTGGCGTATCGCGGTGTGCCGTCTGCTGCTCGTCGAGGTCGGCGAGCAGGGATCTCAGTTCTGCTCTGATGAATTCCTTTGTCGCCATATCTTTCATCGCGAGGCGCAGGGCGACCACTTCGCGGGCAAGATATTCGGTGTCGTTGAGGTTGCGCTCAGCACGCTGACGATCTTGCACTATCTGCACCCGCTCGCGGTCATCCTGTCGGTTCTGCGCGAGCAGGATGAGCGGCGCG
>JBDTAD010000452.1:0-5083 GCA_039924815.1 Lacisediminihabitans sp. | reverse complement strand
TGTCGACGATCTTGCGCGCCGAGCTGTCGATGACCTCGTGGTCATACGACTTAAGTCGAATGCGGATCTTCTGTCCCGCCATGTCTGACTCTCTCTCTGTAGTACGTGGGTGTTACGTGTTCTGGTCTTGTGTGCGCCCTTGCGGACGCTCACCTTGCGAAGCACTTCTGCTGTCGCACCACTGTGGATGTTTCAATGCCTGGATCCCACAGGATTGCTCCCGTGTTCACTAGGCCCGTATTTATTAGGCACTGGGCCGACCCCCGCGCTCGGGCGTGTTGCCCGCACGAGGCACACACGTCACCGCATGATTCTCGAGGTCGATTAAGCTGTGCACTTTGACACGACATCTGCCATCTCAAGCTGTTGTCATTCTCGGTGCTGGTTCTGCTACCCGCGGCCTAGATCGACGCCCTCGGGCATCCACATCTATGCACTGCCTGGCAGTGATCCCGGCGCGAACGCCAGGAATGTTGAACTAGACGAGTTTGCCACACTCTGACACGAGCCGCAAACCCGGGCGTGTCGCACCTTCTATGGCTGAACACGAGTCCCCAGCGCAACGAAAGGTATAACTATCGTGACGACCGGTTCAGACGATAATTCACACACGATCCGCCATCACTTCGAACCCGGATCGATGTAACCGTCGGGAGAAGCTACAGTCCCATCCAGTCGCGGATCCGTGCACCGAATGTCGACCCATCGAACTGCAGCGCCCGTTCCCGACACGCGGCCGGATCGACCGAAGAGGCGATATCGATCGCCCGGCGAAGCTCGTCAGGATCGGTGGAGTGGATGTGCGATCCGGTCACGTAGTCAACGACAGTCTCGGAGGCTCCACCGATCGCATTTGCAACCACAGGCGTGCCGGTGGCCATCGCTTCGACGGGCATGATCCCGAAATCTTCGACCGACGCGAATACGAACACGAGTGAACGTCGATAGAGAGCTCGAAGCATCGCGTGTGAGGGGCGCCGCACGAAAGTGACGAGCCCGGGATGATCATCGGCGATCGCGAGTAATCTTTCCCGATCCGGGCCGTCCCCTGCGAGCACCACGGGGAGATCCGCAGCAGCTCCTGCGGCGATTGCGACCTCGACTTGCTTATACGGCACAAAGCGCGATGCACCGAGTATAAAACCTTCCGGCAACGACTCGAGTTGCCGTGCCTCGCCCGGATCAAGTTCGTCATCGTCTGCCAGAAATGCGCGAACATCGACCGGCGGATAGATAACCGTGCTTTCGCGGCCCCAGCATCGTTCGATGCGCTCAGCGATGAACTTGCTGTTAGCGGCGATCTTGACAGCTTCTTGCGCGCGTCGGCGGTCGATCACTCTCATCGGCCGGGCGATTGCACGGGACAGGTGACCATTTCCACGACCGTCAAGTTCGGGTTCCCAGAGATATCGTGCGGGACTGTGCGCGAAGACGAACTTCGGTACATCGCGCGCCTCGCCTCGCAATCGAACTTGGTGAGCAAACACGTGGCTCGAGCAGAGAAGCCACTCGACATCAAGCGGAGCGCGATGGCGCCAGTTCGACAGCATGAACGGCATTGCCAGTGCCTTGTGGTGCCGCAACGGAGTGCGCGCCATCCAACTCTCGATGACGCGCGGAGAACCGTAGTGATCCGGCGCGTCGTTCCAGGGGCACAAAATAGGTGCGTCCGGAAACTCCACAGCGAGTGCATCGAGAACGCGCTCGGCACCACCGACTGGCTCTATCCACTCGTTCACGATCGCGCCGGTCACGCCATCTCCAACTTCCCCGCTCAGTCGAATGGCCCCGCGGTGAGATCGACTCGCCGTGCTGGGCCAGCTTATCCTGCGGGCAGCGTCCCCTTGGCTGCGAGCGAGGTCACGACGTTGCGAATGGCACCAACACGATCACTCCAATCCGGGACGTCCACATGTTCAACGAACGGAGCCCACTCCGCAAGCGCGGCGGCCACGACGGCAGGAAACTCGTCGCGACCGACGACAGTTGAGCCCGGATGTTCGCGAAATCCGGCCACAGGCGTGCTCACGATCGGGCGACCGACGGCCAGGTACTCGTAGAGCTTGATCGGATCGAGGCTCTCCGTAAAGTCGTCCACCACGTGTGGAACGATCAGCGCGTGCGCGTTCTGCAGGTAAGCCGGCACCGCATCACGTTCACGCGGTCCGAGGACGACGATCGACGGATGCTCGGTCAGCAGTGCACTGTTCTCGGCCGAGAGCGCATTAGGGCCGACGAGCACGACGACGCCGCCCTTGTCACCGACCTCGGTCGCCGTGTGCACGACAAGTCCGACATCGAGACGGTCTTCGTGCAGCGTTCCAACGTACAGCGCGACCGGCGCGCCAGGCAGGTCGAGCGGACGTGTGGTCGGCAGCCGGTAACGGTCGATGTCTACCGCGTTGGGAATCAGGCGCACCGCGCGCACCGAACCCTTCGTCGCCTTGAGGCCGGCCGAACACACGACGACCTCATCGCATGACGCGAGCAGTTCGGCATCCGCGGTACGCAGCCGCTCGTGTTCGCGTGGGGTTCGATGCGCCTGCACCCAATCGTCCGTGATGTCATACAGCGTCGGCCAGCGCAGTATCCCCGCCAGTCGCCATGCGGCAGGGTCGTTGATCCACAGCACACCAACATCCCAGCCAAGCCTGCCAAGGCAGCGACGAATACCCGATCGAATCAAGGCATCGGCCATCGGCCCCACGACCCGGGGCAGGAGCTTGGTCGGCTGGTAGAGCCAGAGTCGACCGCCGTAACCTTCCGCAGCACGGAGGCCCAAGCCGCTCTGCGGCCGAGAGCGGCGGGTAAGAGCGTGAAGGGGATCGGCTGGTGGTTCCACGAACAGAATCTCTATCGTGTCATCCGCACTAAGTAAGCCGTCGAGGAGATACTGATTCCGTCGCCAGACCTGATCCCATGCCTCAAGCGAGACGACCACCAGTCGCAGCAACAGTGCATCCTCTCCCGCGTCGGCTACCACCGTACCGCGCACCTCGCTACCGACGCCGGGACCACTGCGCATGCGTGTCAACGCGTGTGACGTCGGCGACTGGATTCCACCGCTGACCGAAGCACGCGCAACGTGCCCGCGGTCTGAGCCTCGACGCTGAACGCCTCACGCTGCCTGGTTCGCAATTCGCGGCCATAGCTGTGTCGCGCGGCATCGTCCGCCATAAGGTGGGCGAGTAGTCGTCCAGCACCGGGAGCGTCGTCGAACAACGCAGCATTTGGCACTGATCCGACCGTCTCCAGGTGACCACCACCGCGAGCTGCGACGACCGGTAGCCCATGGGCCATCGCCTCAAGTACCGAGAGCCCGAACGGCTCTGACGGAGCCGAAGCGAGCATGATCGACGCCCGGCGGAGAACAGCCTCGACGTCGGATTGAAATCCGATGAAGTCGACACTGCTCGCGATACCGAGATCGTGCGCGAGCCTCCGCAAGGCCGCGTCCTCGCTCCCCTCCCCGGCCACCACCAAGCGCCAGCCGTCAACGTTCCCCACCGCGGCCCAGGCCTGCAGCGCGGTCGCGGTGCACTTTTCGGCCTCCAACCGCTGCAGAACGAGCACGATCTGATTTCTGGCGAGATCATCGATGTCCGCAACGTTGGTAGCACCGGCGTGGATGACCGTACTCGTGCCCTCGATCGCGTCGGCGACGAAGCGAGAGGTAGCGATTTGATCGGCGATGCTACCTTGCAACACCGCACCGAGCGCTCGATTGACAGCGCCGTGGCCACGTTTCGCGGCGAAGTGGCGCGTGCTGACAACGGGAATGCCCCGCACGATTCCCACCGTCGCCCCGGCAAAGTCCGCGCTTGTCATGTGCGTGTTTATCACGTCGATACCGTTGATTTGGCGGAGCGCACCGATCGCGTCTCTCACGCTCCGAGCCGGCATCCAAGCGATACCACGCTCAGCCAGAGTTGACTGCATCGACGCCGCGGCACCCCCGACAACGGTGACAGTGCACGCGGCCGATGCCAACGCGAGCGCGGAGTTGAGCACGTACCGCTCCACTCCCGCGAACGCCTCCGAGCAGACAACATGGGCGACCTGCAGCGCGCTCATGCAGCCCTCTTATTAAGAGAGGCGATCGGACCGCGGAGGAAAAGGTCCCGCCGTCGGCTCGCTGCCGCGCCACGATCCCCGGTCAGAACCGCTGCACGCGCCGAGGCTCCGAGCACATTTGCAGCGCGATACACCTGCCAGCCGATGCTGCCGTAGTGCTTACGGATGTATCGCTCCGCGCTGGCGTAGAAGTGGCCCTCACGCACCGCAGGATCGCCGCCGGTTCCGCCCCCCTCATGCGTCGCGTCCACCGCGGCCACCCTGATATCCCAGCCGAGCCGACGGGCTCGACGCTGCCAGTCGGTCTCCTCGGCATACAGGAAGAACCGTTCATCGAGCTGCCCGATCTGCTCGATCGCGCTAGCCCGCAAGAGCAGAGCCGACCCGATCGCGAAATCCCGTCGCCGGCGCAGCGAACCGAGTCCAATCGCCTCGATCCACGCTCCCCACGGGGTGGGGAAGGGCCACCAGACTCGAACCCGAGCGCCCGTGTGTGGGTCGGTCTGCGTCGCGCCCACCGCGGCAATTCGAGGCGCAGCGTGCAGCACATCGCTCATCCTTCGCACACCGCTGGGCACCAAGCGCGCATCGGGATTCAGTAGAAGGACATCATGCTCGCCTTGGCCTGCTGAGGCGAGCGCGTTCAACCCGAGATTCACACCACCCGCGAATCCACGATTGCCCCCGGCGTCGACGTATCGCGCTCCATGGCGCACCGCCACCAGACGGGTCTCGGCGAGCGAGGAGTTGTCGACGACCGTGATCGAGAACTCGCCGGCTAGACCGTCCAGGCACTCATCGAGGCCGTCGGGTGAACCATACGCCACGACCAGCACTTCGGGATCCAGCTCAGCCGCAGATCGATCGGGGGCCAGGACCGCCTCATACAGCTCCCTCTGAAGTCGGGCAACATTCTGCCAGGTGAACCGCCTCGACCGCTCCACCCCGTCTGCTCTGAGGCCTCCCCAGCGCTCTGCTTCAAGCGCCCGATCGAGGCCGATCGCGAGGG
>JBDTAD010000451.1:0-11500 GCA_039924815.1 Lacisediminihabitans sp. | reverse complement strand
TGGCGGGCCTGAACGCAGACCTTGATACCGCGCAGGAGCGACTACACAGCGCCATCTGTGAGACCCAGCGGGCCGCCGACAGTCTGAGCAGCCGTGTCGGATGACATTACTGTCTCCGGCGGCGGCTCCGTTGAAGTAGCCACCGCCACCCTGCTGTCGCAACGGCAGCATCTTCGCCAGCTCTCTGCCGAGCTCAACCGATGTCTCACCAAGCTGCGTGCGATCGATGCGCAGGTTACTAGAGCACGATTGCAGGCAGTGAGTGCCCCGCTCAGTGCAATGCGTGCGGAGACCGCGATGGCAGACGCCCAGAATACCCTTCGCTCTGCGCGTGATCGGGCTGCATCGCTCTCAGACAGACTGAATCAGGCTGCTTTGATGTATGGCGAGGCAGAGAATGTCGCCGATGCCCTAGCGAGGCAACTCAGCTCGATATTCGCCTATCAGTTAGGAACGTGGCTGCCGCTTCTCACGATTTCAGCTTTACCCTTTGTCCTGCCAGGAGCCCTCACCTCGGTCGGCATCGTTGCCGGTGTCTGGGCGTTCACCCCGGAGGACACCCGAAAGAAATCGACCGAACAATGGATCAACGACAACAAGGTTTTGCTCAGTGATCCGCGGTTCGTCAGCCTTGTGCGTCTCGCGGTCTCAAGCTCCGACGATTTCGGTGAGGGACTGGTGCATTTTCCTGAGCCACTTGGCGAAATGTTGGGGGATAGTGGGCTCGGCATCCTAGGAGTCGGAAGCTCTGCTGCAGTGGTCGTCGGAGTCGCCGGTGTGGCTGGGCTGCTCAAGGAAACCCCCGTGACCGTTAGCAGCAGTAAACCGAAGGATGGCAAACCGCCGCCCTCAGGCCTTGCAGAGCGAGCGGCGAGAATTCCCACCGGCTCCAGCCAGATCCGCATCGACAAGTATTCGCAGTTGGGCGGGGAGCCCTACCGCTATGAGGTCTATCTCGGTGGCACGAGAGACTTTTCACTCACGGCAGGAACTGAGCCGTGGGATATGACGAGCAACCTGACCGGTGTTGCCGGCGGTAGCGAGGGTTCTCTCGAAGCGACACGGCAGGCCATGAAGGCTGCCGGCATCCGCTCTACTACGCCCGTCACTTTCACGGGGTATTCGCAAGGGGGTCTGGTGGCGGCGCAGCTGGCAGCATCCGGCGACTACGACACTCGCGGCCTCGTGACTTTCGGCGGTCCGGCCGGAGGCGTCTCGGTACCGCACGACATTCCGTATGTTGCCCTCGAACATGCCGATGACCTGGTTCCCGCGACGGGAGGAGTGTGGAAGTCTTCGGATCCCGTGCTGGTGACGAGAACCGTGTACGGCGACCATCCGTACACGGGTGAGGCGATTGTTCCCGCCCACGAACTGTCGAACTATCGTGCGACGGCGAGGATGGCGGACGCGTCAGACGAACAACGCCTCGCGTCCTTGCGAAACGTCCTAAGCGACTTTGCTGCGGGAACCACGAACGTGGAGACCAGCTACTTCCACGCCGTCAGAACGACGCCGTGAGGCGTTATCGACGTCCGATGACCGGACGCAGCAGGATGCCGATGAGCCAACTCAGCAGCGCGAGAACGAGTGCGCCGAGCACGCCCCACCAGAAACCAGCGAGAGTGAGGCCGAAGCCGAGCAGTGAGGTGATCCAGCTCACGAAAATAAGCAGGAGCGCGTTGACGACCAGGGCGATCAGGCCGAGCGTGAGGATGTAGAGCGGAAAAGCCACGATGCGGATGAGATTGCCGATCACACCGTTCACGACGCCGAAAATGAGGGCGATCAGCAGGTAGGTGAGCACCCAGGCAAGAGTGTCGCCGGGAGCAAACGGGCGCACGGTGACGCCGGTCACGATAAGGGTGGTCAGCCAGAGGGCGATTGCGTTGATGACGAGTCGAATCAGGAATCTTCTCATTCGACAACTATGCCCTGCAGCGTGCACCGTGACAATCTTGGGCGTTGCTCGTTCCGATGCCCACCTGTGCCCCGGTGCGCCTCACGGCAATAGGCTTAAGGGGTGACAGACGCGACTGCCCCCCACGTTCGGCTCCGGCCAGACATCGCTGCGCTCGCCGTCTACCGGCAGGGAAAGCCAGCGGCAGACGATGCGTTCAAACTCTCCTCCAACGAGAATCCGTTCGATCCACTGCCCGAAGTTTTGCAGGCGATTGCCAGCGCCAGCGCCATCAACCGGTATCCGGAGGCCTCGGCCATCCTGTTGCGCGAGCGGCTCGCGCAGCGATTTTCGGTGGGTATCGAGCAGGTGCACCTCGGGGCAGGTTCGGTCTCGATCATCGCCCAGCTCATCCAGGCGGCGGCGGGCGTTGGCGATGAGGTCGTCTATGCCTGGCGGTCCTTCGAGGCGTATCCGGGGCTGGTGGCGGTCGCCGGCGCGACCAGTGTGCAGGTTCCTGTGCTCGAAGACGGTCGGCATGACCTGCCCGCGATGGCCGCTGCGGTCACCGATCGCACACGCGTGGTCATCATCTGCACTCCCAACAACCCCACCAGCACGATTGTGACAGCGAAGGAATTCGCTTCCTTCATGGCGACCATTCCGAACGACGTGCTCGTGCTACTCGATGAGGCGTACGGCGAGTTCGTTACGGATGAGGCGACGGTCAAGGGCGCGGATGTGTTGGGCCGCTATCCCAATGTCGTCGTACTGCGCACCTTCTCCAAGGCCTACGGTCTTGCCGGCCTACGCATCGGATACGCCATCGGTGCCGCCTACATCCTGGATGCCGCCCGAACGACGGCGATCCCGATGTCGGTCACCACACCGGCGCAGCACGCGGCCCTGGTTTCGCTTGACCACGAGGACGAATTGCTGGCGAGAGTGAAGAAGATCACCGAACTTCGCGAGCTGATCTGGCAGTCGCTGAGTGATCAGGGTTGGCGCGTTCCTCAGCCGCAGGGAAACTTCGTCTGGCTGGAGACGGGTGAGGCGACCGAGCGTGCGGCGGAGGTGTTCCTGGCACACGGAATCGTGGGGCGTCCGCTCGGTTCCGACGGCATCCGGATCTCCATCGGTGAGTCACAATCTGTGGATAAACTCCTAAAGGCTTCCGCAGAGGTTGTGCGTGACCTACCAACGAGGGCTTCAGGCACGCGGCTAGATTAGAACCTTGGTGCCCCTGTGGTGCCGTTTTCGACGTCAGCCACATTCGGGGCTCGGCATCCGAAGCCCCCAGAACACGACGCTAGCTCAGACAGAACGGCAGGTCATCGTGGCAGAAACTGCATCAAAGGTTCAGCTGCTCTCCCCAGAGGGAGTGCTGCAGACCGGAGAAGTCGCCGACGAGTATCTTCCGTACATCGAAGCCCTGACTGAGGATGAGCTTCACCAGTTCCATCGCGACATGGTCATGACCCGCCGCTTCGACCTCGAAGCGACCAACCTTCAGCGGCAGGGTCAGCTCGCGCTCTGGCCGCCGAGTCACGGGCAGGAAGCCGGCCAAGTCGGTTCTGCCCGAGCCCTGCGCGCGCAGGATCACGTGTTTCCGTCATACCGCGAGCACGCGGTCGCGCTCGTTCGCGGCGTCGATGCTGTGGACATCATCCGGCTGATGCGAGGGGTAACTAACGGCGGTTGGGATCCGAAGACTGCTGGCAACTTCCATCTCTACACTCTTGTTCTCGGTTCCCAGAGCTTGCACGCCACCGGCTATGCCATGGGTATCGGCCTCGATGGCGCCAGCGGCACCGGCAATTCGGACAGCGACGAGGCGGTGATCGTCTACTTCGGCGACGGAGCCACCAGCCAGGGGGATGTCAGCGAGGCGCTTGTCTTTGCGGCCAGCTTCCAGACCCCAGAGGTCTTCTTCCTGCAGAACAATCATTGGGCAATCTCGGTGCCCGTGAGCGTTCAGTCCCGCGGTCCGCTCTATCAGCGGGCTGGCGGATTCGGCATTCCCGGAATACAGGTCGACGGCAACGACGTGCTCGCCAGCTACGCCGTGAGCCGCAAGAACCTCGACGAAGCGCGAGCCGGTGGCGGGCCCAGGTTCATTGAGGCACTCACGTACCGGATCGGCGCGCACACCACGAGCGATGACCCGAGCAAGTATCGGCTGAATGCTGAGCTGGATTCCTGGATCGCTCGAGACCCGATCGTGCGCTACGAAGCCTGGTTGCGCTCGCGTGGCGAGGGTGACGCGTTCTTTGCCGAGGTTGCCAGCGAAGCCGAGGACTTTGCGGCGGATGTTCGCGCCCGAACCCTGCAACTCGGCCCGCCATCCAGAGATCTCATCTTCGACAACGTCTACTCGGAGCCACACCCCCTCATGAGCGAACAAAAGCAGTGGCTCGAAAATTATGAGTCGTCGTTTGGAGCGGGCGCATGAGCGAAGTGCAGCAGGAGCTTCCGCTCGCCAAGGCTCTGAACGCCGGGCTGCGCAAAGCTCTCGGCGATAACGAGAAAGTTCTGCTCATGGGCGAGGACATCGGCCCGCTCGGCGGTGTTTTTCGCGTTACCGAAGGACTACAGGCCGAGTTCGGCGCGAAGCGCGTGTTCGACACCCCGCTCGCAGAGTCCGGCATCGTTGGAACCGCGATCGGGCTTGCGATGCGTGGCTATCGGCCGGTGTGCGAGATCCAATTCGACGGATTCATCTTTCCCGCGTTCGATCAGATCACGACCCAACTCGCCAAAATGACCAGCAGGCACGAGGGGCAAGTGCAGATGCCCGTGGTCATCCGGGTGCCGTACGGCGGGCACATCGGTGCGGTCGAGCATCATCAGGAGAGCCCGGAGGCGTACTTCGCGCACACTCCAGGCCTACGTCTGGTGAGCCCGAGTACGCCGAACGACGCGTACTGGATGATCCAGGAGGCAATCGCTTCCAATGACCCCGTGCTGTTCTTCGAGCCGAAGAGCCGGTACTGGAATAAGGGATTGGTCGACTTCACCGCCAGCGCCGTGCCGCTGCACTCCAGCAGGATCGTGCGCACGGGCACACAGGTGACTCTCGTGGGCCACGGAGCAATGGTCACGGTGCTGCTCCAGGCCGCGGAACTCGCCGAAGCCGAGGGCACGAGCGTCGAGGTCATCGACCTGCGATCGCTCTCCCCGATCGACTACGAGCCCATCGTTGCCTCTGTGCAGAAGACGGGACGGCTGGTTGTGGCCTCTGAGGCGCCCGGGCTTGCGAGCCTCACCTCGGCGATCGCGTCGACCGTGGCCGAGCGAGCCTTCTATTCGCTCGAGGCTCCCGTGCTGCGGGTCAATGCGTTCGACACTCCGTTTCCACCGGCAAAGCTCGAGGGAACCTATCTGCCGGATGCTGACCGTATTCTCGAGGCAGTTGACCGGGCCCTTGCCTACTAGAAGAATGCTGTAATTTTCGATCCAGATCTATCACGCACGAACCACACCGAAGGAGCGCCATCGTGAGCAGCTCGGACTTCACCCTCCCCGACGTCGGCGAGGGACTTACCGAAGCGGAGATCGTTTCGTGGCGGGTCAAGGCGGGTGACACCGTGACGGTGAATCAGGTGTTGGTCGAGATCGAAACTGCCAAGTCCCTGGTAGAGCTGCCATCGCCGTTCGCCGGCGTTGTGACCGAACTACTGGTTGAGGAGGGCCAGACTGTGGATGTCGGAACTCCGATCATCCGCGTCTCCTCTGACAGCAACGCACCGATCCACGCCACCGCCGACACGCGCAGCGCCGTCGCTGACACGACCAGCAGCATTGCGCAGGAGCCCAACGCGGGTGAGGGCGGAGCAGTTCTCGTGGGGTACGGGCTCAAGGGTCAGGTGACCTCGCGACGAAGTCGGGCTGCGGCTTCCCCCGTTCACACCCAGGCTCCGGCCGTCGGGTCGAACGTGATCGCCAAGCCGCCCATCCGCAAGCTCGCGAAGGACCTCGGTGTCACGCTGGCCGAGGTAGAGGCCACCGGATTGATTGGTGAAATTACCCGTGACGACGTCATCCGCTCCGCCTCGCAAGCCAGCGTGTTCCGCAACATCGAAACGCCGGAGTGGGGTGCGGAACGCGAGGAGCGCATCCCGGTGAAGGGTGTGCGCAAGGCGATCGCAAACGCCATGGTCAAGAGCGCATTCTCCGCCCCGCACGTTGGCGTGTTCGTCGACGTGGATGCGACCCGCACGATGGAGTTCGTCAAGCGTCTGAAAAACTCGGCAGACTTCGCTGGCGTCAAGGTCTCGCCCATGCTCATCATGGCCAAGGCGATGATCTGGGCCGTGCGACGCAACCCGACGGTTAACTCCACCTGGAGCGACAAAGAGATCGTCGTGCACCACTACGTCAACTTCGGGTTCGCCGCCGCGACACCGCGCGGGCTCGTCGTCCCGAACGTCAAAGATGCGCAGGAGCTGTCGCTGCGCGAACTTGCCCAAGCTATCGAGAACATGACCAACGTGGCTCGCGAGGGCAAGCTGCAACCGGCCGATATGGCGAACGGCACCATCACGGTGACGAACATCGGCGTGTTCGGGATGGACACCGGAACTCCGATCCTGAACCCGGGTGAGGTTGCGATCGTCGCTCTCGGCACGATCAAGCAGAAGCCGTGGGTGGTCGACGGCGAGGTGCGCCCGCGCTTCGTCACCACGCTTGGCGCAGCGTTCGATCACCGCATCGTCGACGGGGATGTCGCGAGCCGCTTCTTGGCGGATGTCGCGAGCATCATCGAAGAGCCGGCCCTGCTGCTCGACTGAGCGGGCTCCCCGGGCGCGACCGCTCCGACCCTGGCTCGACGTCCCACGGGGTCAGGATCGCGACGGACTCAATCCGCGCTATGCTTGCTATTGATAACGAATCTCATTAGCGGCTGGGTCTCCCAGCTTAGGAAGCACACATCATGCGGCTCACTCTCAAGGCCACAGCTCTGCTCATCACGATCACCGCTGTTACCGCAGCGCTCGCTGGCTGCACGCCGACGGCATCCGCTCCTCACGACGGAAAGATCTCTGTCGTCGCCTCCACCAACGTCTGGGGTGATATCGCGCATCAGATCGGTGGCAGCTCCGTACACGTCACCTCGATCATCTCCGACCCGTCACAGGATCCGCACTCTTACGAAGCCAATGCCCAAGTTCAGCTCGCGCTCTCCAAGGCTGACATCGTGATCGAGAACGGCGGCGGTTATGACGACTTTGTCGGCACCCTGCTCAAGGGTGCTAACAATAGCGGTGCAAAGATCCTCAACGCCGTCGATATCTCCGGGTTCATGAAAGGCGCAGGACTGAACGAACACGTCTGGTACGACTTCCCCACGGTGAAAAAGGTCGCGGCAAGCATTACGAAGGCACTGTCTGCTCGGGACTCCTCTCAGAGCGCCACCTTCGAAGCGAACGAGGCAAAGTTCGATGCGGCGCTGAAGGTCCTGATGGCCGACGAGGCGGCGATCAAGGCCAGCCCGGCAGCAGGCTCTGAAATCGCCATCACCGAGCCTGTGCCGCTCTACCTCCTCACGGCATCCGGGTTGGTCAATAAGACTCCGAAGGGCTTCAGCGAAGCGATAGAAGAGGGAACGGATGTTGCGCCCAACGCGCTGGAACAAACACTCGCCCTGTTCAGGGACCACAAGGTGGTCCTGCTTGCCTACAATGAGCAGACCGGCGGACCGGAGACCGAGCAGGTTCTCGCCGCAGCAAAATCGGCCGGAATTCCCGCGGTTCCGGTGAGGGAGACCCTTCCAGAAGGCAAGGACTACCTGAGCTGGATGACCGACAATCTCAACGCGGTGAAGGCGGCGCTTCGCTGATGGCGGCTTCGAACGCAGGACCGGTGCTCAGCCTTCGTTCGGCGACCCTGTCGTTCGGAGAACGCGTGCTGTGGCGCGGCCTCAATCTGGACGTGCAACCCGGTGAGTTCCTCGCGGTGCTTGGCCCCAACGGTACGGGCAAGACCAGTTTGCTCAAGGCGATTCTCGGCCAACAACGACTCACCGCCGGCACGATCAGCCTTCTCGGTGAGCCAGTCGGTCGCGGCAGTCGAGCGATCGGGTACATCCCGCAGCAGCAACTCCTCGAGCAGGGCACGCCACTGAGAGCCCGCGACCTAGTTGCCCTCGGTGTCGATGGTCATCGTTGGGGTCTGCCGCTGCACTCTCGGTCAGTACGCCATACCGTAGACCTCGCTCTGGAATCCGTTGGCGCAACCGCGTACGCGAACGTGCCCGTCGCGACGTTGTCGGGAGGCGAACAGCAGCGCATCCGCGTGGCGCAAGCCATCGCCGGTGACCCGAGTCTGCTGCTCTGCGACGAACCGCTCCTCTCCCTCGATCTCAATCACCAGCGCGGAATCAGCGAGTTAATCAACGAACAACGCACAGTGATCGGGACCGCGGTTGTCTTCGTCACTCATGACGTGAATCCGATCCTGAGCATGGTCGATCGGGTGCTCTACCTGGCCGGGGGACGCTTTCAGATCGGTACACCCGATGAGGTGCTGCGTTCTGAGGTGCTCTCCTATATGTATGACACGCCCGTCGAGGTCATTCGCAGTCGCGGCAGGATCGTGGTGCTCGGTGCACCGGAAGGCTACGGCGTACACGATCATCTCGAACATCACGGCGCATCGACGTCGGAGCCGTGATGGATTTTTGGACGCAGATCTTCGGGTTCGCCAATTATGGCGAGCTTCTCGTTCTGGTGCGCAATTCGATCTTTGCCGGTGCCATCCTCGGGGTCGTCGGTGGTCTCATCGGACCATTCGTGATGACGCGTGACCTGGCGTTCGCCGTGCACGGGGTGAGCGAGCTGTCGTTCGCCGGCGCATCCGCAGCCTTGCTGTTCGGGGCGAATGTCGTCGTCGGATCCGTGGCCGGGTCGCTGCTTGCCGCGCTTTTGATCGGAGTTCTCGGGTCGAAAGCGAAGGAGCGCAACTCGATCATCGCGGTGCTCATGCCTTTTGGTCTCGGGCTCGGAATCCTTTTCCTGGCTCTGTACAAGGGGCGCAGTGCTAACAAGTTCGGGCTGCTCACCGGTCAGATTGTGTCCGTCGACAACCCCCAACTCGTGACCCTCATCGTGATCTCGCTCGTCGTGATCGTCACTTTGCTGGTTGTCTGGCGGCCACTGAGCTTCGCCAGCGTTGACGGGGATGTCGCCCGCGCGAAGGGCCTGCCCGTCGGCGCCCTAGGAATCGTATTCATGATCCTGCTCGGGCTCTCTACCGCGGTCGCAATCCAGATCGTGGGGGCCCTCCTCGTGCTGTCGCTTCTGGTGACCCCGGCCGCCGCCGCAATGCGGGTGACCGCCTCCCCGGTGCTCACGCCCCTGCTCAGCGTGATCTTCGCCGTGGTCTCCGTGGTGGGAGGGATTCTGCTCGCTTTGGGCGGCGGTCTGCCCATCAGCCCCTATGTCACCACAATCTCCTTTCTTATCTATGTCGTGTGCCGCATTGTCGGCGCTCGTCGAACTCGGCAGGGCAAGAGTGGCCGCCTGCTGGTTCCCACCCTCGAAAGTTAGAATTTGGTCGTGAGTGCAAAGCCCGTCAAGAGAAACACCTGGCAACGCGAGGCCGTACGTGAGGCCCTGAACGGCAGCGACGGATTTATCAGCGCGCAGAACCTGCATTCCGAGCTGCGCCTCGCCGGCTCCGCAATTGGGTTGGCCACGGTCTACCGAGCACTGACCGACCTCGCTCTAGAAGGCGAAGCCGACTCACTGCAGGCGGAAGGCGAGAGTCTGTACCGCGCCTGCACACCCGGCCAGCATCATCATCACCTCATCTGCCGCACGTGCGGTCTCGCCGTCGAGATTGAAGCGGATGCCGTGGAGCAGTGGGCGCAGACGATCGCCGCGAAGCACGGATTCACTCAGGCCACCCATGTCGTGGACGTCTTTGGACTCTGTGCGAACTGCACGCTAATTTCCAGCTAAGCCCACATAGGATTCGACGGGTGGAAACCGGGCTCATCGAACACACAGTGCAGCGCACCGTCGCGCAGCCTGGACGCGGCACTCGCGGTCGGTCGGCGATCCTCGGTCTCATCGTCGGCGTGGTTGGTCTTCTCACAATTTTCATTCTGAGAGCGGTCACTCCGAGCTTCGGAGCGTGGTCTCTTCCCAACCGGGTTCAGGATTTGCTGACGCTCAGCATCAGCGTCATTATCGAGTCGCTACCGTTCGTATTGCTCGGCATTCTGCTCTCGATCGTCGTGCAGGTCTGGGTGCCTGATCGCTACATCATGCGCATCCTGCCGAAGAATCCGGTGCTGCGACGAGCCGTCATCTCGTTCCTTGGAATGTTTCTTCCGGTCTGCGAGTGTGGAAATCTGCCACTCGCTCGCGGGCTGATCGTTAAGGGATTCACCGTCTCGGAGTCGATGACGTTCCTGCTGGCTGCGCCCATCCTGAACCCCATCACCATCATCACGACCAGCCAGGCCTTCGGACTCGACAACGGAATTCTTCTTGCTCGGCTGGTCGGAGGTTTCGTTATTGCGAACCTCATCGGGTGGCTGTTCAGCAAATATCCAAACCAGGAGAGCCTGCTGACCGAGCGCTTCGCCGCCGAATGTCGGATGCCAGACCCGCACGAACACCAGCAGAGCAAATGGCAAAAGAGCGTCGAGCTGTTCACCCACGAGGCTGGAATCATCATGCCGGCGCTGTTCATCGGGTCGCTCTTTGCGGGACTGGTACAGGTGGTGGTGCCGAGGGCCGTGCTGCTCAACCTTGGCAGCAACCCAGTGTGGTCGATCGTCGCAATGATGGCGCTGGCCTTCGTCATTTCTGTCTGCTCGAACGTGGACTCCTTCTTCATCCTTCCGTTCGCGAGCACGTTCATGCCCGGCTCTATTTCCGTGTTCCTGATCTTCGGTCCAATTGTCGACATCAAAATGCTGACCCTGATGCGCACCACCTTCACCACCGCGGTACTGGTGCGCGTCACCATTGTCGTTGGCCTAACCAGCGCATTGATCGGGTTGGTGATCAACTATGTTGCCTAGGGGTCTCTGGAAGAGTTACCGGCGCTGGCAGGGTGTGATTCTCATCGTGGCAGCTTTGATCGCAACGGTGTGGTTGGCGATAACCAACCAACTCATCCTCTACATTCACCCCCGCTACGTCGTCTTCACCGTGATCATGGCCGTTCTCGGACTTGTTCTGGTCGTGGCGAGTTTCGTTGACAGGCCAGACCACGATCACGACGAGAAGTCGTCAGGATGGCGCACCGCGCTTTCGGTGACCGCGACGGTACTTGCCCTCGGGGTGGCGATAGGCCTGGTCGTCGTGCCGCCAGCGACACTGACCACGGCAACGGCCGATCAGCGGGTGATCAACAGCACGGGGGTGGGCGCGAACAGCAAGTCCGTCAGCTCAGCAGCCTCCGTCTCGGCCGGGGCGTCAGTGAAGTTCACTGTGATGGACTGGTCGTCACTGCTCAGACAGACCAGTGACGCCAGTTTTTATGCGGGAAAGGCTGTGGATGTCACCGGGTTCATCACAGCGGACAAGGATGACCCGGTCAACATCTTCTACGTCTCCCGTTTCGTGATTACCTGCTGCGCCGTCG
>JBDTAD010000450.1:0-5452 GCA_039924815.1 Lacisediminihabitans sp. | reverse complement strand
CGAGCGTGCTCAAGGAGTTCAGCGAGCACGAAGCCGAGGAAATCGTCGCGGAGATTGTGCGTTTGCGCCGCGTGGATTCGGTCGTGGCAGAGAAGACCCTGAGCGAATTCCACGAGATGACCATGCGCAACGCGGTGCTGTCACGAGGCGGCCGCGACGTTGCTGTCGGACTACTGGAAGCATCCTTTGGCGCAGAACGTGCCGCTGGCGTGATGAACCGTGTGGCCTCGACCATGGCGGGCAAGGCCTTCGAATTCTTGGAGCAAACCGAACCGCGACACGTCATCGCGCTGCTCGAGGGTGAACTCCCGCAGACCATCGCCCTCGTACTCGCGCACCTTCGTCCCGAGTTTGCCTCCCCCATCATTTCCGGCTTCGATGAGGAGCTGCGCACCGAGGTTGCGCGCTGCATCGCAACCATGGGCACCGCCACCCCCGAGGCCGTGCGCATCGTCACGGACACTCTGCGGATCAGGGCCGGCGCCGTCGTCTCGCTGACCGACTCAGTGGAAGTTGTCGGCGGTATCCAGCCCCTGGTCGACATCATCAACCGGGCCGATGTCGCCACCGAGCGCGCGCTGCTCGAGGCTCTCGACCAGAACGATCCAGAACTGGCCGAAGAGGTGCGTTCGCGGATGCTCACCTTCGCCGACATCGTCAAGTTCGAGCCGAGAGACGTGCAGCAGGTGCTGCGCGGCATCGACGCCAGCGTGCTGGCCGTGGCTATGAAGGGTTCGCCGGAGACGGTCATCGAGATTATCCGCACGAACCTCTCCGAGCGCAACCGCGAGATCCTCGACGACGAGATCAAGGTGCTCGGACCGGTGCGCGTTTCGCAGGTAGAAGAGGCTCGCGCCGATGTCGTGCGTGCGATCCGCGACCTCGAATCACAGGGCAGCATCACCCTTCAGCGCGGCGATGAGGACGAATATGTCGTTTGACTCCGACTTCGCGGCCCTCACCTTTCCTTCATTGCGGCACCCCAACCAGGACGCAATGGATGCCCAGACTCGCGTGCAAGGGCACGCTGCCGGGTACGCTTCCGGGCTCCGCGCCGCGGCGAAGGAAGCCGAAGCACGCGTCGTCGAACTGAACGCCGAGACCGCCGCCATTCTGAGCGAGCGCAACGCCCAGCTCGACGCTGCGCTCGCCGCACTCGAAGCAGCCGCGCGCGAACTGCACGCCCGCGCGATCCCGACGATCGAAGAAGTGCAGGACGTGCTCGTCTCGAGTGCCCTCGAACTCGCCGAGGCGATCCTTGGCTACGAACTGAAGGACGCTCCCGTGTCGGCGAGGGCTGCACTGGCCCGCGTGATCGGCCACGCCGATCCGCGAACGCTCCTGACCGTGCGCATGAACCCCGGTGATATCGCGGAACTCGACGCGGCAGGCCGCGCGGTCAGCAGCGTCGAAATCGTCGCGGACAACACCATCGCACGGGGAGACGCCGTGGGCGACTTCACCGATGGCTACCTGGATGCGCGCATCCACACCGCTCTGGCCCGCGCCAGAGCCGCACTACTTGGGGAGACGATATGACGACAATCTGGCGTCCCCGCGCCGAAGAGTTCAAGGCCGCCGTCGCCACAGCAACACCCCAACGCGTAGGTGTCGTCTCGTCAATTATCGGGTTGGGGGTGGAACTCAGCGGTCTTGACTGCGCCATCGGCGAGCTTGTCACGATCGGTGAGAAGCCCGGCATCGAAGCAGAAGTGGTCGCGACCACAAGGACCGGCGTGCGCTGCATGCCGCTGGGAAAGATGGTGGGTGTCAACGCGGGTACGCTGGCACGGTCCAGCCGCCGCCCCATCCTGGTCCCCACCGGCCGCGGTCTGCTCGGGCGGGTCGTGGATGGCCTCGGCCGCCCGATCGACGGCAAAGGCCCCCTTCTCAACGACGGCTATGTTTCGCTCGACAACGCCACGCCATCCGCGATGCACCGCGCCCGCATCACCTCCCCACTGCCGCTCGGCGTGCGGGTGCTCGACACACTCACCACCGTGGGCAAGGGCCAGCGCCTAGGGCTCTTCGCCGGATCCGGCGTGGGAAAGTCTTCGCTACTGTCGATGATTGCGCGCGGTACCGCCGCCGAAGTCTCCGTGATCGCCCTCGTCGGCGAGCGCGGTCGTGAAGTGCGCGAGTTTCTCGAAGACGACCTTGGACCGGAGGGGCTCTCCCGCTCCATCGTGGTCGTCTCCACCTCCGACGAGCCTGCCCTGATGCGCTTGCGCGCCGCCTTCGTGGCCACCCGCATTGCGGAGTCGTTCCGCGACAGCGGGGCAGACGTCATGCTGATGATGGACTCTCTCACGCGTGTCGCCATGGCCCAGCGCGAGATCGGTCTCTCAGTCGGTGAGCCGCCGGCGACTCGCGGTTACCCGCCGTCGACCTTCTCCCTGCTCGCCCAATTGCTCGAACGCGCCGGTACCGCAGAGCGCGGCTCAGTAACCGGCATTTACACGGTGCTCGTCGACGGCGACGACCATAACGAACCGATCGCGGATGCCGCCCGCTCGATTCTCGACGGACACGTCGTGCTCGATCGCAAGCTTGCCGTGCTCGGACACTTCCCTTCGGTGGATGCACTGGCCTCCATCTCCCGCGTAGCCAGCAGGGTCAACACCCGCGAGCACACGGCCGCAGCGGTTGCGTTGCGCAGAGTTCTCGCCGCCCGCAAGTCCGCCCAGGACCTGCTGGATGTCGGTGCGTACCACAAGGGCAGCAACCCGCTCGTGGATGCAGCCGTGCAGCACGAAGCGGAGATTAATGCCTTTCTGCAACAGGGCATGGACGAGCGGATCTCTGCGGAGGAAGCCTGGGCGTGGCTCGATCGCCTGAACACCGCCATGGAGGTAGCGTCATGAGTCGTCAATTCTCGCTCGTAGGATTGCTTCGCCTGCGTCACCTGCAGCAGGACGAAGCCGCCGGCAAACTGGCTTCGGCGAACGCTCGCCTCGATGCCACGTCGGTGCAACGCAACCGGGCACGTGCCGCACTGGGTGCAGCGCGTTCGGACGCGACCAGCACAGAGACCCTCTACGCCATGGCGGCCGGCCGAGTATCCATGCGCAGCATGCTTGCCGACCTCGACGCAATGTACGCGCAGCAGGATGCCGCGGCTGCCGCGGCACAAGAGGTCTTCGGCGACGCCCGGGCGAAGGCCATTGCCCTCGAAAAACTCGAAACTAAGCACATCGAAACCGTGATGGCCGAAGAACTTCGCGCGGAACAGAACGTGATTGACGAAATCGCCTCGACTACTTGGCACGTCGACCGGGAAGGAACCCGACGGTGAGCATCAGCAACTTCCTACTCTCCACTGTTGGCGCACGAGAGCGCCCCGCTGCATCCGGCCATGGCAATAGCTCCCCCGGCCACAACGCCTTTGGTACTGCGATGCAACAGGCGTTAAGCGCACACACAGACAGCAACGCGGCCAAGACTTCGCAGCATGCACCCACCGAGCAACAAGGAAACGGGCTGAAAAGCAACGCCGCTCCGGCGAGGGATAAGCAGGCTGCGTCGTCACCATCAGCAACGGGCTCGACGCCAAAGAACAAGGCCGCGAAGAGCCAGCAGTCGCTCACCGCAGACATCGACACCACGCCGCGGTCTCCCCAGACGCAGGTCACGACCAGCCCGTCAGCACTACCAGTGGTCGCGAACACCACTCTTCCCATACAGACCGTGCTCCTGCAGCCCCCGGCACCGACCGCCGCGACAGCCAGCTCCGAAACCGCACCAACTACCAGCGTCACGGCTGCAGCGTCAGCAATAAGCGCGCCTACCGTGCCGGCGAGCGCGACTATTCCTTCTGGCTCTGCAGTTCCAACGAGTGCAGCATCCGTGACAACACCAGCGATGACAACACCTGCCTCCACCGCGACGCCGCAGGATGCTGTGCAGACACCGGCTAGCACCGCGACTCCACTAGCTGCCGCCGTCGCAACCGCTGCAGCGCCGGTTTTGGTCGCCGCGACCGTGGCAAGCAGCGCAGCCTCCACCGTGGGTGTCCCCACAGCTGAGGGAATTACCCGGCCTGCGTCTGGCAAGGTCGCCGCAACCGAAGCCGCGCCGAAGAGATCCCCGGCGGCTCCAACAGTCCCGCCCGTACTGGCAAATGAGCGCCCCGTACAGGCTGCTGTCACACCAGCAACCACCCTCCATTTCGGCCCAGTGGACAGCGTCGCCCCCAGAGATCCGGAGACCGCACCGGCACCCACGGCCGACCACGCAACCGTCCACTCGACAGCATTCGCCGGTGCCCTCACGGATGCCATCAGCACCCCCGGCACCGCGACGAATACTGCAGCGCAGGCTCAGCTGGCCGCGGTTCCCGTGACTGCAGCCCCAGCATCCGTCACCCCAGTCGTCACGGTGACATCGACCGCTGTCCCAGCAGCGGCAGCACCACCGCTCGCCACTCAGATCTCGCCGCCGATCGTCGCCCTCACTACTGCGGCGGCCGGTGAACATGTGCTGACACTCAGTGTCACCCCAGACAACCTGGGGCCGGTAACAGTGCGGGCGCACATCAGCGCCACCGGCATGCATGTCGAGCTCTTCGCCCCCAACGACCTCGGCCGTGATGCGCTCCGCGTAATCATGCCAGACCTTCGCCGCGACCTGGCGGGCACCGGCATGAGCGCAAACCTTCAGCTTTCGCCGGACAACCAGCCGGGGAGCAACCAGCCAGGGAGCAACGGGGCAGGAAACGGCTCGGGGCTGGGCGCAAATCAGGGAGGCGGCAACCAGCCGGGTTCACGCAACGAGAGCCGCGCAACAACCGGAGCACCGCGCACAGCGATGCCGACCATCGAGGCAACCAGCTCACATCCATCGCCGTCCCGACAGCACGCGTCCTCCGTCGACGTGATGGCCTAGGAAGAAGGAAGACCATGACATCCGTACCCCCAGTGGCGGCCACAACAGGTGGCCTCTATGCCACTGCGCCAACCAGAGCACCGAAACAGGCGCTCGACGCCGACGCCTTTATGAACCTCCTGGTCACCCAGCTGAAAAACCAGGATCCCAGCTCGCCGATGGACACCAACCAGATGATCGGGCAGACCACACAGCTCGCGATGATGCAACAGCTCACCACCATGAGCTCAACAAGCACGGAGAGCTTCGCACTGCAGATGCGGATTGCCGCATCGTCAATGATCGGCCAGCAGGTCAGCTACACCGGATCCGATGGCAACCCGATCGCCGGCACGGCGAGCGCCGTCTCGTTCTCCGGCACAACGCCCACCGTCACCATCGATGGTGTCAGCGTCGCCCTCGACTCCATCACCGGCGTCACCAAAACGTCCTAATCAACCAGCACTTCTCACCACAGCACGACCCATCGAAAGGTAGAAACCATGCTTCGCTCGCTGTACTCCGGAATCTCCGGCCTTCGCTCGCACCAGACCATGCTCGACGTCACAGCGAACAACATCGCCAACGT
>JBDTAD010000449.1:0-12250 GCA_039924815.1 Lacisediminihabitans sp. | reverse complement strand
CGTGCTCTTCCTCGCCAATCCATTCCTTGCGCAGGTCACCGTGTGCGTTTTCAAGGTGTGGATCAGCTTTCCGTTCATGATGATGATGATGTCGTCCGCACTCGCGTCGGTCGATATCAACGTGTATGAAGCGTCCAAGGTGGACGGTGCCACAGCGTGGCAAACCTTCTGGCGGATAACGCTTCCGATGATCTCGCGCTCAACGCTTATCAGCTGGATCCTGATGACGATCTTCTGCGTCAATGACTTCCCGAGCATCTTCCTTCTCACCGGCGGCGGACCCGTCAACTCCACCCAGACGCTGGTAGTTCTGGCCTACTCCACCGTCTTCCAGAACTTCCAGACCGGGCCCGGTGTCGCAATCGCCTTCATCATGACGGCCGTGCTCGTGGTCATCTCGACGCTGTTGTATCGCCAGATCCGAAAGGTGAACATCGAATGAGTACCGCCACTTCAGATATCGTGGCCATTGGCGCACGTGGAACCACAGCGAAGCCCAGCAACCGACGCACTCTCACTCAGATGGAAGAGCGCGGTAAATGGTGGCGCTTTCTCGCCGTGGTCATCATTTCGGCCATCGTGCTTGTGCCCATTCTTGCCGTGGTTCTGCTCTCACTTGAGCCGTCACTCGGCAGCACGGCCAAGGGCATAACGCTCGAGAACTTCGTCACGGTCTTCCAGAAGACCTCGGTAGGTACCTGGCTGATGAACAGCCTCGGCGTGACTATCGTCACGGTTGTCATCGCCGTGGTTGTAGCGGCGCCGGCCGGATACGTGCTCTCTCGCGGACGTAGCAAACTCGTCTCCGGGTACTCCCTGATCCTGTTCATCGTGCAGTCGCTGCCGGTTGTCACCGCAGTGATCCCGCTGTTTATTCTGTTTGCGCAATTCGGCTTGGTAGACAACCTGGCTGGCGTCACGATCATCTACGTTGGTTCGACGATGTCCGTGGCTATTTGGATGATGGCCGCGTACTTCGACTCGATTCCGATCAGCCTCGAAGAGGCCGCCTGGATGGACGGCGCCTCAGTGTTTGGTGGCTTCGTGCGAATCGTGCTGCGCAACTCCTTGCCCGGCGTGCTCTCCACCGCGATCTTCGCGTTCCTGCTCGCCTGGAACGACTATCTGGTCGCTGTGGTCTTCCTCCGCTCGGACGAGAACTACACCCTTCAAATTGGCCTGCAGACGTTCTTCCAGCAGAACCAGGCCAACTGGGGCCTCGTTATGACTGTCGCTGTGATCATGATGCTGCCACCCGTGCTGCTCTTCGCGCTGCTGAACAAGTACTTCAGCGTCGGTGGCATCGGAGGCTCGCTCGCAGGCAAGTAGCGTGACCGGAATGTTCTCCGAAAACATTCGCGCAGCTGTCGACCGGATCATTCCGGTCGACAGCTGGCCCGCTGGATGGGACGGCGGAGTCTCCGACTACGTCGCTGCAGCGGGCCCAGAGCTCGAGTGGGCCCGGCTGGCACTCTCCTGGTTGGACGTGGCGCTCGACACCGCGGCGCACGACTGTGGTTCGCCCTCGTTCACGAGTCTCCCCGAAGACCAGCAGGACGTGATCCTTGCGTCGTTCCAGACATCCGAAGAGCTTCCAGAGGCCGCCGCACACTTCGCCGCACTTCGTCGAATCTGCTGGGAAGGCTTCTACGCCTCCTCGGCGGCGCGCACCCCCGTCGGCTTAGAGATGGTGGGTTTCAGGGCGGTGCCAAGCGGCGTCACTCCGGTCGAACCCGCTCCGATCACGGGAGTGCGCCCGGATCAGGTGCTGAGCGGCTACGACGCCATCGTGATTGGTAGCGGTCCGGGCGGTGGCGCCGCCGCCGAGACTCTGGTGCGAGCAGGCAAGAGGGTGTTGCTCGTCGAGCGCGGCATTCCCGCTCCCAACTCGGCCCTGCGCGGCGATCACCTGCACGGTAAGCGCAACGCCGTCTATTCACCGTCGGCAGGACCAGGCGCCGGACATCCGCGGCTCGCACACCTCCCTGACGGCAAAGACCGAGTCATTGACGGCACAGGTGATGCGTCACTTTACGGATTGAACGCCATGGTCTTCGGAGGAGGAACTCGACTCTGGCAGGGCATGGCTTGGCGATTCATGCCAGACGATTTCGCCATGGCCAGCGTGTTCGGCAATCCGGAGGGCGCGAGCCTCGCGGATTGGCCAGTGGACTACGCCGAGATGGAACCGTATTACACCCGCGCAGAGTGGGAGCTCGGCGTCGCGGGCCAGGAGGGCAGCCTCACCGCGCGCACGCCACGTTCGGCCGGGTATCCCATGCCACCGATGGGCACGGAGCCCGCGCGCGAACTGCTCGGTGCGGCCGCTGACTCGCTCGGTTGGGGGTGGGGCCCGATTCCGCTGGCCATCAACAGCGTTCCTCGCGACGGCCGTCCCGCCTGCGTTCGCTGCCCGCAGTGCGTCGGCCACGCGTGCCCCGTCAACGCCAAGAACGGTTCCAATAACACCTTCATTCCCCGCGCACTTCAGACCGGGCTGTGCGATGTTCTTCTCGATGCCGAAGTCATCGAGGTGCGCGACGGCGCGCGTTCGGCGAGCGTGACGATCATGGCATCCACCTCGACAAACCCGGTGGAACTGACCGTGACCACCGACGTTGTTGTCGTGTCTGCCGGCGCTATCGAGACACCGCGATTATTACTGGCCAGCGGAATCGGCAACGATCAGTTGGGACGGCACCTGCACGACCATCGTTTCGTCACGATGCTCGGAACGGCGGATGAGGCGGTCAAGAACTACGTCGGGCCCGGCCACTCCATCGCAACCCTGGATCACGTGCACTCGGACAGTATTCCATGGGGCGGCGGAGTCATCGTTGACTTGATGAGCCTGCTGCCGCTGACCTCTGCGTCGGACCCGTCGATGCCCGGTGTGCCACTCTGGGGCGCTGGCCACAAGGAGTGGATGCGCAGCGGCAGATCGCACTCATTCGGTGTTTTCGGGATGGGTCAAGAGATCCCACTAGCATCCTCACGCGTCGACCTCGCGGACGGTTTTCGCGATCGCTGGGGAAAGCCGGCTGCCGCACTTCGCAAGGACGTGCACTGGGCCTCGCTCGAGATCGAAGACGGCATGGCTCGCGTCGGCGCACAGTGGCTTGAGGCCGCTGGGGTGCGAGACGTGCGCCGCCAGTTCGGTACCGCCACGGCATCCGCTGCGGGTGAGCACTCGTGCGGAACCGCCCGGATGGGCGAGGACCCCGAGAGCTCGGCGACCGACCGCTGGGGTCGAGTGCACGGCACGAAGCGGATCGTCGTGTGCGACGCTTCCCTGCACCCGAGTAATGGCAGCGTGAATCCGGCTTTGACGATCGTGGCCAATTCGCTCAGAGTGGCCGAGCACCTCGCCCAGAATTGGCCAACAGGCAACTAGCAACGTCGCACCGCGCTGCCATGCGTGAGGGCCCTAGTTGCCTGATCAGACCTGCGGCGTTGCTGTCGATTCCCTCACAATGAGTTGCGGAACCGACTTGGTGTGCTCGTGCGCGTCTTCATCTTTCAAAACTTCCAACACACCGGCCATGATCTCGCCGCCGAGGACGCCAAAGTCCTGCCTCATGGTGGTGAGTGGCGGCGAGAAGTGTTCCGCTTCGGGAATATCGTCAAAACCGATGATGCTCACTTCGTCGGGCACTCGAACACCCCGGGTGGCAAGGGCGTGGATGACGCCGAGCGACATTTGGTCGTTGCCAACGAAAATGGCGGTGAAGTCAAGTGGAAGCGAAAGGCTCAGCCCGTACCGGTACCCGCTTGCTGGCGACCAATCGCCCACCATCGGCTCCCGCGCGACCAGGTCGTGTTCCGCGAGTGTGTCGCGCCAGCCTCGTACTCGTTCCATTGCATCCATGGAATCGGCGGGGCCGGATAGGTGAAGGATGCTCTTGTGACCGAGCGAGATGAGGTGGTTTACCGCGTTTCGCGCGCCCTGGTATTGGTCGATGGCCACGCTGTAAAAGCCACCCCGACCACTGGATTCGACCGCGAGGAGGGGAACTCCGAGCTCGATGCCCCGGATCGACTCAAGCGCACCTCGCCTGGCCGCAATCAATACAATTGCCTCGACATTCTGGCGAAGCAGCAGGTCGACCGATGCGCGCACGGAGTCGGGATCGGCATCCAACATGCTCGCCATGCTCACGGCATAGCGCGCCTCGCGCGCGGCCTCATTGAATCCGATGACCGTACTGGTGGGCCCGAAATCCGGCGCACCCGTGGTCATGAGCCCTATTGTGCGGGATCGACGCGTCACCAAGGCGCGAGCCGCGGTGGACGGCCGATAGCGCAACTGCTTAATGGCATCTTCTACACGCGCCTTCGTCGATGCACGCACATTCGGAAGGTCGTTCAGTACCCGTGAGACCGTCTGGTGGGACACCCCAGCGAGTCGCGCTACGTCGAAAATCGTGGCGGCCCGTGCCCTCTGCTCGTCCGTCACCTCGCCTGCCGATTCCTCACCTTGGGTTTACGCTCACAGGGATTCATGACTACCACGATCAATTATGCCGCCAGCACAAGCTCTCGCCGTTCATCGCTTTCTGGCAATAAAGACTCGCTGAAGAATGACAAAGAGCAGCAGCAATCCGCCAATGACAATCTTTGTCCACCAGGAGCTCAAAGTGCCTTCGAAGCTGATGATCGTCTGGATGATTCCCAGCACGAGCACCCCCAGCACCGATCCGAGAATGTAGCCTGATCCGCCCGTGAGGATCGTGCCGCCGATCACCACCGCGGCGATCGCATCCAACTCCATCCCGACGGCGGTGAGGCTGTAGCCAGAGAGCGTGTAGAAGGTGAACAGCACTCCACCGAGCGCAGCGCAGAACCCGCTGATCACGTAGACCAGGATCTTCGTTCGGGTCACAGCCAGCCCCATCAGCATGGCCGACTGGTCGCCAGTTCCGATCGCGTACACCGTGCGCCCTGTGCGGGTGTAGTGCAGCACGAAGAACGCCACCGCGACGACGATCAACGCGATGATCACGCTCGGCGTCGTGTAGAGATCGGGCCCCAACGGAATCTGGGTCTGCGCCATCCCGGTAAAGAAGGGGTCCGTGATCGAGATGGAGTTGAGGCTGATCACGTAGCAGAGCCCGCGCGCGAGAAACATGGCGGCGAGAGTGGCGATGAAGGGCTGGATGTCGAAGTAGTGGATCACGAGGCCCACCAGCAATCCGAGAGTCGAGCCAGCTAGCAGCACGATGAGAATCACCGTCGCAGGATTCCAACCCGCCCGCAGCAGGGATGCCGCGATCATGGTTGACAAGCCGACGACAGACCCAACGGAGAGATCAATTCCCCCCGTGAGGATCACGAAGGTCGAGCCCACGGCGAGCACGATGAGGAACGAGTTATCGATGAACAGGTTCAGCACGACCTGCCCGGAGAAGAAGCCTCGATAGCTGAGTGACCCTGCGGCAAACATGAGTGCGAGCAGCACAAGCGTGACCAGTACGGAGACGTAGCGCGCATTCGGCAAGTATCGGCGGGCGCCCTTGGGCGAGAAGTCGGTGGCGGGGAGAGCGGTCTGGGTGCTCATGCTGCCACCCCTTCCTGCGCAGCGAGCGCGCGTCTTCTTCGCAGGTTTCTAATCCGGGCCTGCATCGCCGGAGATTGAAGCAGGCACACGGCAATGACGACAATGGCCTTGAAGACCAGGGTCACCTCTGGTGGAATGCCTACCGTGTACACCGTGGTGGTGAGGGTCTGGATGATGAAAGCGCCCACGAGCGTCCCGATTAGCGAGTACCGACCGCCCATCAGCGAAGTGCCACCGATCACGACGGCAAGAATCGCATCCAGTTCGATCCACAAACCGGCGTTGTTCGCGTCCGCCGCCGTCACGTTCGAACTGATCATGAGACCGGCGATTCCAGCACACACGGCGCTGAACACGTACACCGTCCAAATGATGCTGCGCGAGCGCACCCCGGCGAGCCGGCTGGCATCCGGGTTGATCCCGACCGATTCGATCAACATGCCGAGCGCGGTCTTCCTCGTCAGCACGGCGGTGATCGCGAACATCGCCGCGGCGATCAGGATGGACGCCGGCAGAGCAAGCCAATATCCGCCGCCGATCACCTTGTATGGCGCGCTGTTCACGGTGATGATCTGGCCCTGAGTGATGAGCATGGCCAGCCCACGACCCGCCGTCATGAGAATCAGCGTGGCGATGATCGGCTGAATCCCAATGACGGAGACGAGCAGGCCATTCCAAAGACCGAGCACGATAGCCAGAACCAAGGATGCGCCTACCGCCAGGAGCACGGTCGAGACGGCACCCGGGCGTGGGGAAGAAGCAATCATCGAGCAGGCGAGTGCGCCACAGATCGCCACAATTGCGCCGACGGAGAGGTCGATGCCGCGAGTCGCGATGACGAGCGTCATGCCTAGGGCGACCAGGACGGTGGGGGCTCCATTGCGCAGAATATCGATGACGCTGCCGAACAGGTGTCCGTCCTGTAGGCGGATCGAAAAGAACTGCGGCTCCACGATGACGTTAAGCACGAGCAATGCGGCCAGCGTGACTATCGGCCAGAACAGTCTGCTCTTGAGAATTCTGTTCATTCTTCCGCTCCGCTCGCGATCAGGGTCATGATCTGCCCCAGGGTTACGTCGTCATTTTCGATGTCGGCGACCTTCTCCCGATCGCGCATCACGACGATCCGGTGGCTCAGCCGCAGTACCTCTTCTAGTTCCGCGGAGATAAATAGCACAGACATTCCGTTTTCTGCGAGCTCGATAACGAGCTTTTGAATCTCCGCCTTGGCCCCGACGTCACTGCCGCGGGTCGGCTCGTCCAGAATCAGCAGTCTGGGCGCAACCGCGAGCCACCGGGCGAGCAGTACTTTCTGCTGGTTGCCACCGCTGAGGTTCTTGACCAGCGCATCGGGGTTAGCCGGGCGGATGTTGAGAGCCTTGATATAGCTCGTCGCGAGTTCGTCCTGCCGCTTCTTCGGTATTCGGCGGAACCATCCACGATCTGCCTGCAGCGCGAGCACAATGTTGTCCCGCACGCTGAGATCGTCGACAATGCCCTCGGTCTTGCGGTTTTCTGAGGAGTACGCGATGCGTCGCTTGAGTGCGCCACGCGGCGTGCGCAGTCTGGCCTGCTTGCCTGTGATGCGTAGTTCGCCACTGTCGGCATGGTCAGCTCCAGAGAGCAGCCGTGCGAGTTCGGTGCGGCCCGAGCCGAGAAGCCCCGCCATGCCCACAACCTCCCCCTCGTACACGGTGAGATCGATCGGCGCGAGTGAACCCTTGCGACCCAACCCAACCGCCTGCACGAAGGGCACGTCATCGGAAGCCTCAACGCTCGTCCTGGACTTGTGCCCGAGTCCCTCGAGAACTTCTACTTCCTTGCCGATCATCTTGTGCACCAGTTCAATGCGCAGGATCTCGTCAGTGAGGTATTCGCCCACCAGCTGGCCGTTGCGCAGCACGGTGAGTCGATCCGAGATCTCGTAGACCTGCTCGAGAAAATGTGAGACGAACAGAATGGCGACGCCACTCTTCTTCAGTCGGCGGATGACACGAAAGAGCTCGGCCACTTCATCCGAGTCGAGGCTGGATGTCGGCTCGTCCAGGATGAGCACCTTGGCCTGCACGCCGATCGATCGAGCAATGGCGACGAGCTGCTGGATGGCGAGCGAGTGCGAGCCGAGCAGCGATGCTGGGTCGATGTCGAGGCTGAGACCAGCGAGCAGCTCTGCTGCCTGGGCGCGCGTGGCTTTCCAGTCGATTCCGAGGCCCTTGCGTGGTTCGCGGCCGAGCATGATGTTTTCGGCAACAGACAGGTTGGCCAGGAGATTGACCTCTTGGTAGACGGTGCTGATCCCGGCGTCCTGGGCCCTGGCCGGGCCGGAAATTGCGAGTGGCTTGCCATCGAGCAGCACCGTGCCCGAGTCTGCCTGGTAAACGCCCGTGAGCGCCTTAATCAGCGTGGACTTGCCCGCGCCATTCTCGCCCATGAGCGAATGCACTTCGCCGGGAAACATTCGGAAGTCAACACTGTCCAGCGCCTTAACCCCTGGAAACGAAATGGTGATCCCCGTCATCTGGATCACGGGTTGCGGCTGGTTCATTCGCTCGTGCTTTCTCTTCGTCGAGAGGTCGTATTCAGTAGGTTGAGCCGGTCCGAACCACGGAGGTTCGAACCGGCCCAGCCTGGTGCTGCTTAGTACTTGCGGGTGGGCAGTGCTGCCTTGGCCTCCGCCTGGGTGAAGGAGCCTTCCGTAGTGATGATGCGCTTTTCGACAGACTCGCCGGCGGTGACTTTCTTCACGATATCGATCAGCTGGGCGCCGAGGAGCGGCGAGCACTCCACCACGAAGTTGATCTTGCCATCGGCTGCGGCCTGCAGGCCATCGTGCGTTGCATCCGCGGTGATGATCTTGATGTCCTTGCCGGGCACCTTGCCAGCGGCTTCGATCGCTTCGATTGCACCGAGGCCCATGTCGTCGTTTTGTGCCCAGACCAGGTTCACCTCGGGGTGAGCCTTCAGGAGTGCCTCCATGACCTGCTTGCCGCCGGAGCGGGTGAAGTCACCGGATTGGCTCGCGACAATCTTGAACTTCGCGTCCTTACCGACGACATCGGCAAATCCCTTGGTGCGGTCGATAGCCGGAGCCGAACCGGTCGTTCCTTCGAGCTGAATGACGTTGACAGCAGTCGCGTCCTTGTATTCCTTGACGGCCCATTCGCCCGCTTCATTGCCCTCGTGCACGAAGTCGCTTCCGAGGAACGACACATAGAGCGAGGGGTCCTTGGAATCAACAGCACGGTCGGTCAGTACCACGGGAATCTTCGCGGCCTTCGCTTCCTTCAGCACGGTGTCCCAGCCGGACTCGACGACTGGCGAGAAGGCAATCACGTCGACCTTCTGCTGGATGTAGGATCGGATGGCCTTAATCTGGTTCTCCTGCTTTTGCTGAGCGTCAGAGAACTTGAGCGTGATACCAGCCTCTTTGAACGAGCTCTGGATGTCCTTGGTATTGGCGGCACGCCAACCGCTCTCCGCGCCGACCTGAGAGAACCCAACGACAACATTCTTGATGTCCTTGTGCCCGCTCGCGTCTGTACTTGCGCCTGCCGCGCAGCCAGAGAGAGCAACCGCGAGCGCTACGCCTACCGCGGCGATAGTGACGAGTTTCTTCATCTAAACCAAACCTCCTTGTTCAGTGCCGGTGTGCTCAGCCCCTGCAGACTGCCGGTGGTCGGATCTTCCGACCGTTTCCAGAATGTTAGCGCTCACAATATGAACACACAACCGCGATTCATCACGTTCCTATAACGCCTTGATATAAGGGTTTCCAGCAGAGTACGCGAATTTGTTAGCGCTCTCAATGCTTTAACGACAATGACCCGGTCGCGCTCCGCGACCGGGTCATCTTTGTGCCGAGCCTACTACTTCGTCGAACTTGCCGCCCTACGTTTGTTGAACACGTCAAATGCAACAGCCGCCAACAGCACGAGGCCCTTGATCAACTGCTGGTATTCGGTGCCAACGCCGAGGATCGACATTCCGTTGTTGAGAATACCGATGATGAGACCACCGATGATTGCTCCGGCCACCGTGCCGATGCCACCCGTGATCGCCGCGCCACCGACGAAGACCGCGGCGATGGCATCCAGTTCGAAGCCATCACCCGCCTTCGGGTTGGCGAGGTTCAGTTGGGCAGTGAACACCAATCCGGCGAGTGCGGAGAGCACGCCCATGTTGATGAAGAGCTGGAAGCTGACACGCTTAGTCTTCACGCCCGACAGGGCAGCAGCTGTCGCGTTACCACCAAGCGCATAAATGTGGCGACCCCAGACGGTATTGGCCATCACAGCCGAATACACCACGGTGAGCACTCCGAGCACCACGAGAACAATCGGGGTGCCGCGGTAACCTGCAAGCAGGTAGGCGATGAACAGGATGAGCCCAACGGTGAAGGCGAGCTTCAATACAAACCAGGCCAGCGGCTCGTCTTCAACCTCGTACTTCTTACGCGCAAGACGCTGGCGGATGCCCTGCGCAACCAGCGCGACGGCAGCAACGATTCCGATGATGACGGTCAGCGGCTCGAGCGGACTCGTTCCGCCACCGAGATCGGGCAGGAACCCGGAGCCGAGCGCGCGGAACGAATCTGGGAACGGCGAGATCTGCTGGTTCTGCAGCGTGATCTGGGTGAGACCACGGAACAGCAGCATGCCAGCCAGGGTGACGATGAACGACGGTATCTCGAAGTAGGCGATCCAGAAGCCTTGGAACATCCCCACCAGCGCCCCCAAGAAGAGACACAGGATGATGGTGATGAACCACGGAATGTGCCACTGGGTGATCATCACTCCCGACATGGCTCCAACGAAGGCGACGACGCTACCGACCGAGAGGTCGATGTGTCCCGCGATGATAACCATCACCATGCCAACCGCGAGGATCAGAATGTAACTGTTCTGGATCACAAGGTTCGACACGTTGATCGGCTTCAGGGTGATGCCATCCGTGGCCACCTGGAAGAAGATAACCAGAGCAATGAGGGTAATAAACAGGCCGATTTGGCGAAACTGGCCGGTGAGGTAATTGAGAGTTGCTTTGAACGGGCTCATCGGTGATCCAGTTCCCTTTCTTTGGTCATAAATTTCATCAGGTGTTCCGCCGTCGCCTCGCTGCGAGAGACATCCGCGGTGATGCGGCCCTCCGAGAGCGTGTAGATACGATCACAGATACCCAGGAGTTCCGGCAGTTCGGAGGAAATGACGATGACGCCCTTGCCCTCATCTGCCAGTCGATTGATGATGCCGTAGATCTCGTATTTGGCGCCGACATCGATGCCCCGCGTGGGCTCATCGAGGATCAACACGTCAGGATTCGAATACATCCACTTCGAGAGCACAACCTTTTGTTGGTTACCACCGGAGAGTTTTCCGGCCAGCGCAGCCACCGTTGGCGACTTGATGTTCATGCTCTTGCGATAGCTCTCCGCAACCTGGCGTTCCTTGTTGCTGTCAACCCAGCCGCGCACGACCAGCTTCTGCAGGGACGCGGCAGAGATATTACGGGTGATGTCCTCAATCAGATTGAGGCCGTAACGCTTGCGGTCTTCCGTCGCGTACGCGATGCCGTTATCGATCGCGGCCGACACGGTGTTGGTCTTGATCTCCACACCGCGCTTCAGAATCCTGCCGGTGATGTTGTGCCCATAGCTGTGCCCGAAGATACTCATCGCGAGTTCGGTTCGACCGGCGCCCATGAGTCCGGCAATGCCGACGATCTCGCCCTCGCGAACCATAAGGTTCGCGTCTTTTACTATTTGGCGAGAGCGATCGAGGGGATGATAAACGGACCAGTCCTCGACCCGGAGGAGTTCGGCACCGATCTTCGGCTCGTGAGCCGGGTAGCGGTTTTCAAGCTCGCGCCCCACCATGCCCTTGATGATGCGATCCTCGCTGATGTCATCCGCAACCATGTCGAGAGTTTCGATCGGCTTACCGTCACGGATGATAGTGACTTCATCGGCGATCGCTTTGATCTCGTTGAGCTTGTGGCTGATGATGATCGAGGTGATGCCCTGTTCCTGCAGCTGCTTGATGAGACCGAGCAGGTGAGCAGAATCCTCGTCGTTCAGAGCCGCCGTCGGCTCATCCAGAATCAGGAGCTTGACCTCTTTGGAGAGTGCCTTCGCGATCTCGACCAGCTGTTGCTTTCCGACCCCGATGTCCATGATCTTGGTAATCGGGTTGTCTTTCAAACCAACCCGCTCAAGCAATCTGGCGGCCTCGCGGTTGGTACGGTTCCAGTCGATCCAGCCGCTGGTTTGCTGTTCATTGCCGAGAAAAATGTTCTCAGCAATCGACAGGTAGGGGCTGAGTGCGAGCTCCTGATGAATGATGACGATGCCGGCCGCTTCGGAATCGTTGATGTTCTTGAAGGCAACTGGGGCGCCCTCGAAGAGAATTTCGCCCTCGAAGCTACCCGCGGGATAAACCCCGGAGAGCACCTTCATGAGGGTGGACTTGCCCGCGCCGTTCTCGCCGCAGATGGCGTGAACGTGTCCGCGTTGAACCTCGAGCGAGACGTCCTGGAGAGCCTTTACTCCGGGAAACGTCTTCGTGATGTTACGCATCTCGAGAATGGTTTCTGACACTGTGTATCTTCTTCCGTCGCTGTGAAGAAAGGACGACGGTGGCGACGGAGTTCTTCCGTCGCCACCGCGAGGTGAATCAAACCTACTGGAGGTCAGATTCC
>JBDTAD010000448.1:0-13687 GCA_039924815.1 Lacisediminihabitans sp. | reverse complement strand
TGGTCGAGGTGGCGGGTGAGCTCTCCATTGACTTCTCGGCAACGCCATCGAAGAAGCAACTTGCCGCGCTGCGCGATCGTTCGGCAATGGTGTTCCAGCACTACAACCTGTTCCCGCACATGACGGTGATTGAGAACATCATCGAGGGGCCGATCACTGTGCAGCGTCGGCCACGGGCCGAAGTCACTGCCGAAGCGCTCGAATTGCTTGATCGGGTCGGACTCGCGGACAAGAAAGACAACCACCCGTTTGAGCTCTCCGGTGGACAACAGCAGCGGGTCGGGATTGTGCGCGCCCTCGCGCTCCGGCCGCAACTTCTGCTTTTCGATGAGCCGACATCCGCCCTCGACCCCGAGCTGGTGGGTGATGTGCTCGGGCTCATGAAGGAACTCGCACTCGAGGGATGGACGATGGTCGTCGTCACCCACGAACTGCAGTTCGCGCGCGAGGTCGCTCATGAGGTGGCGTTCATCGACGGCGGTGTGATCGTGGAGCGCGGTGCTCCGGAACAGCTCTTCAGCACCCCCCAGCACGAACGCACGAAGCAGTTTCTGCACCGCCTACTGTTTCCTTTCTAGGTCTTGTGTAGCTGCGGGGCGTAGCGTGGATCAGAATCATGACAGAGACCATCTTCACCATTGGCCACTCGACTCGACCGATTGACGAGTTCATTCGGCTGCTTCGTGCGCACGGAGTTGACACGGTGGTGGACGTGCGCACGATCGCCAAGTCCCGCCACAATCCGCAGTTTGGTGCGCCAGAACTCGCCGCAAGCCTGAGCGCTGAGGGTCTCGAATACCAGCGGTTGGAGTCGCTCGGTGGCCTGCGCCATTCGAGCGCAGCCCTCGCTTCGGTCAACGGCGCCTGGCGAAACGCGTCCTTCCGCGGGTACGCCGACTACATGCAGACCGCTGAATTTGAGGTTGGCATCAATAAACTTCTGGCTCTCGGCACGGATGCGCGACTCGCCATTATGTGCGCCGAGGCCGTTCCGTGGCGTTGCCATCGGTCACTGATCGGTGATGCGCTTCTTGTCCGTGGCGTCAAGGTTCTCGACATCATGAGCGAAAAGGATGCCCGCGTGCATGCCCTCACGCGTTTCGCCCACGTTGAGGGCCTACAGATCACGTATCCACCCGAAGAAGAAACCACCGAACTGAAAACCGATGAGGAGTTGCGTAACCCATGACTGACACCACACCCTCCGCCACGATCCCGCCAGATCTCACCGACTTGCTGGAGCGCCCGCTGTTTGGGGTTCTCGGCACCATCAGACCGGACGACACCGTGCAGGTCAACCCGATGTGGTTCAAGTACGACGGCGAGTACATCCGGTTCACGCACACGTCCAAGAGAGCGAAATTTCGTAATTTGCAGCAGAACCCATCGATGAGCCTCGTCGTGCTCGATCCCGACGACCCGATGCGCTACCTCGAAGTGCGCGGCACGCTTGTCGAAGCGGTGCCCGATCCGACCGGATCCTTCTATGTTGTGCTCGGTAAGCGCTACGGCAACGCGGCACAGCAACCACCGGCGGACAGTGCGGACCGCGTGATCCTGGTCATGAGCATCGCCAAGGTTGGTCGGCACTGACCCGCACTGCTTCGGTTTTAGCCGTTTAGCCCTGCACCGGGATGCTCGCCGTGTCATCGTAGCTACGCCGGCGCCGTGGGATGAATGCGGCGAGGATCACGCCCACGACCACCACGATGGAGCCCAGGGCGAACACCAGTTGAAACGCCGGTGCCGTGGGGATTTCAATGCCGCCCGAACGTACGACGTTGGAGGAGAGGATCACGCCGACCACGGACGCCGCGACGGTAGAGCCCAGGGTTCGCATGACCGAGTTCAATCCGTTTGCCGCCGCAGTCTCGCTCGGCGGAACCGAGTGCATGATGAGCGTGGGCATTGCGGCATAGGCAAAGCCGACCCCCACGCCCACGAGCGTCGAAATCAGGATGACGTGCCACACCGCGCTCATCAGCACGGTGCCAAGAGCGAAGCTGAGCGCGATCACGAGGCTGCCCAGGATGAGGCTGGTGCGCGGCCCACGGGCGTTCGACAGCCGTGCTGCTACGGGCGAGAGTATGAACATCACGATGCCGAGTGGCATGAGACAGAGACTCGCGATGAGCAGCGACTGGCCAAGTCCAACGCCGGTCGTCGTGGGCGCCTCAAGCAGCACGGGAAGTGCCGCGGTGGTGATGAAGAAGGCAAAGCCGATCGCGATCGATGCCAGGTTGGTGAGCAGCACGGGGCGTCTCGCAGCGACGCGCAGGTCTATGAGCGGGTCGCGGGTCTTCAGCTCGAACCAACCCATGAGAATCAGTACGACGAAGCCACCAATCAGCAGTCCGAGCGTCATTGGGCTCGTCCATCCCCATTCGTTGCCTTTGGAAATGGAGAGCAGGATGCCCACAAGCGCGATCGCGAACATTGCGGATCCGACGAAGTCGAAGCGCCCAGAGGTCTTGAGCGTGCTGACCGGGATGATCCACGCCACGAGAGCGACCATGACAACGCTGAGGCAGGTGGCGAGCCAAAACAGGTAGTGCCAGTCGAGGTTTTGTGCGATCACCGCCGCGATCGGAAGGCCGATGGCACCGCCAACGCCGAGCGTTGCGCTCACGATCGCGACGGCCGCACCGAGGTTTTTCGGGTGGATCACGTCGCGCAGGATGCTGATACCGAGCGCGATCACGCCGAGCCCAACTCCCTGCAGAGACCGGCCAACGATCATGGGGATCAACGTGTCCGACAGTGCACACACGATCGACCCCGCAGCCATGATCGACAGAAGGATGAGCACGATGAAGCGCTTCCCATACATATCGCCGAGGCGTCCACTGATGGGGGTGGTGATGGCTGCGGCGAGAAGCGTTGCGATGAGTACCCAGGACGAGTCAGCGAGGTTTGTGGACAGCAGCTGCGGCAGTTCAGGTATGACCGGCGTCACGAGTGTCTGCATAAAGGCGGCGACAAGACCGCTGCCTGCGAGCGTTCCGATCATCGCTCGATCGCTGGGACGATGGGTCAGGCGGCGGCGCTGTCGTGGGGTGAGTGAACTTTCGCCGTCGTCAGGAGAGTGCGGTGGAGCGGATTCCATTTACACACCCTAGTCACGGCGTCGCTCGCAGGTTCGTCGTCGAGTCCGAGACTAACTAGCGCGACAGAGTGTTGACGCCCCAGTCTTCGACGCGCCAGTTGATCCAGCCATTGATTCTCTGGAGGCTGACTTCGATCTCGTAGCTCTTGCCGGTCGTCGTCTTGCCACTGCAGCTGAAGCTTTGTCCGATCAGAATCGGCGGCGCAGCTGGGCACGAAACCTGCAGCGTCGCGCCGTGTGCGGCGGCATCCGCAGTGATGGATTGCTCCGCCTGCGCGCTGAATGCCACCGGCACCGAGATGATCAGCATCTCAGGTACGGCGAGCACGGACACGAAGCACGGACACGAAGCACGGGCACGGCAGCACGGACACGAAGCACGGACACGACACTTAACGCGCCGAACGCACCAGACGAGTACCGGGCCAAAACCGCGCCCGGTCGTGCGCGTGAGTACCACGGCGCGCGCGAAAAGGTACGCCGGTGCGGTGAGTAGTGACCACGCCCAGTGGGCGGGACTCTCGCTGTCGTTGCGGAGCAGGATTTGAACACTGCGCGTGCCGTCGTCGATGGGCCTGCGCTTGAGAAGCGCCGCTCTGTACCCACGAAACTGCTCTGTACCCACGAAACTACTGTGGATTCCTGCGATTCCTGATTCGAGGGATTGCCGGCGTGAGTGGGAAGTGAGCGCATCTCGCACTGCGGGTGCCGAAGGGTCGGGGGGAGCATATTCTGGGCCGATTTCCCAGTCAGATTACGGCCAGCGGGGTTATCGTGATTCGGTGAGATCGGACAAGTCGGGGTTCGCTGGAAGTGCGGCCGCAGCGGGTGGCACCGGGATTCTGCGAGCTGTGCCGGTGTGGGTCTGGCGACTACTCATGCGGGTGCTACGAGGCAGTGAACTCGCGCGATTCAACTCTGAACCGATCGAAGGTGTCGAGCATTACGACGATATTGACTTTGTCGGCGACGATATTCGAGCACACAGACTCGACGTGATCGTGCCTCGGCCGACGCCGAATTCCAATGAAGCTGAACCTGAGCCAGCTGCACTGCCGGTGTATGTCTACTTTCACGGTGGTGGGTGGACTTCGGGAGACAAAGCGCCGCTCACCAAGTACTGCGCGAGTCAGGCCGTTGCGGGCATGATCGTGGTCAATGTGAACTATCGCATGGCGACACGATTCAAGATGAAACACATGCTCCAGGATGCCAACGCTGCGCTCGGCTGGATCGGACGCAATATTGCTGAATATGGTGGTGATCCCGACCGCATTGTGCTCGGCGGTGACTCTGCGGGCGGCCAGATCGCGGCCATGATCACGGCGGCCTCTTTCCAACCCGAGCTGGCCGCACACTATGAACTCACCCCGTCAACTCCTGCGGGAAGGCTCAGAGGCCTTGTGCAACACTGCAGCGCGGTCGATTTTTCTGTGCACTTTGACAAGGGGTTCATTCTGAGCCTTAACTTCATCCGGATGCTGCTGCCGCCGCAAGTCAGTGTTCCGGGCCCGGTAGCAGGCCGGGGAAAGCATCATCTTCTACGTTTGGCGTCGAGGTTCTTGTCTCCCATTGAATGGCTTGACGTCGGCTTTCCGCCGGTGTTCGTTACGACCTCCGAGCGCGATTACTTTTATCGTGCGAATCTCAACTTCGTCGCAACACTGCGCAGGAATTCCATCCCGGTCGAAACCCTCATTTACGACCGCACACGTGTCAACACTCAGCACACCTGGCAGCAGAACTACCGGTATCCGGAGTCTCAAGAGGTGTATCGCAGGCTGCAGAGCTTCGTTAAACGGGTTGCCGCGCTATCGTAAGCGTGTGGTGATACCGCACGCGGCGTCGAATAGTAGTTCTGACGATTCTGGCTCCGCGCAGTCCGAGGATGCGGCCACGCGCGATGCGCACCTGCCCGACATTGACTGGATGGTGCTCCCGGATGGCGCGCGCAGCATCCGTTTCGACGCTCCCAGCGGGTCCCTCGCTGTCGTCACCCTCGGTGATCCGACGAATCCCGCCGTGCTCTTGGCCCCAGGCGTGACCGGCTCGAAAGAAGACTTCTCGCTCATGCTTCCCGACCTTGCTGCAGCGGGATACTACGTGGTGAGCTACGACATTGCTGGCCAATACGAATCGGCCAGCGCTGGCCCTGAGAATCTGCAGCCTCCTCGCCCGCACTATGACTACGAGCTGTTCGTTGCAGACATGCTCGCGATCCTAGAGTGGCTCGGCGGACCCGTGCACGTGCTGGGGTACTCCTATGCCGCGACGGTCGCGCAACTGGTGCTCGCGCGACGACCGGATCTCTTCGCCAGTATCACTCTGCTCAGCTGTCCGCCAGAGCCCGGGCAGGGTTTTCGAGGTGTGAGCAGGATAGGCCGGTTCAGCGCTCTGGCCAACGGCAGGATTGGGGCGGCACTGATGATCTGGGGGGTCAAGCGTAACTTCGTGAGAGTTACACCCGGCAGGTTGCGGTTCGTGAACCTGCGGTTTGAATTCACGAGAAGGCAGGCCGTGCGCGACATCATCGAGCTGATGATGCACGCCCCGGATCTTCGCCAACAGTTACGCGATGCACCCGTTCCGAAGCTTGTCGCAGTGGGGGAGCATGACCTGTGGCCGCTCCGCCTGCATTCCGCTTTCGCCGAACAGATCGGAGCAAAACTGGCTGTCTATCCCGGGGGCCATAGCCCGTGTGAGACGTCACCGTATCAACTCAATCGCGACTTGCTTGAGCTCTTCGCGGCGGTGGAGCGCCGTGCCTATTAGGCCAGTCCTCACTGCTCCTACGCTCTATCGTTGGGGTGGTTCATCGACCAGCGCCGTCTTTCCAGTCGGCGCCGCAATGGCGATTCCTGACTGAAATCGACCCGAAAGGTCGTATAGCTCCAGCCAAGCCTGCGACCCAGACTTCTCCACGAGGAGAAGGGCCGCGCCGAAATACCAACGCGGAGGGTCGAATCGTATAACACGGTCATACCGGGGCGTATTTGGTAACTCAAATCAAGATCGTCGTGGATCTGACGCGTGTGGTCGTGTACGAGATCGCGTACGCGATGCCAGATCGCGGCGTCGAGCGCAAGATTCGAGCCGAACAGCGGGGGATGCCCGAGCAGTAGTCCGATCACGGTGAAGTATCCGCCGATGTAGATCGTGCGACCGAGCCAAGCCACGATCCTGTTCGAACCATAGAAGTCGCCCGGACCCGTGACGGCAGCGAGCCCACCCGCTGTGGTAAGAACGTGCTCCACGCGCTCGAGCCAGTCTCGGGGAGGAACGGAGTCGGCATCGAGCCGCGCGAGGATGTCCCCGGTCGCAGCATCGAAGCCCGCTGCGGTAGCGCGCGCTATGCCTTCGATTGGTTCGTACACCACCAGCGCTCCCGCGCGCATGGCGACTTCTGCGCTGTCATCAACGCTGCCATTATCGACGACGATGATCTCGTCGGCTGGCCTTGTTTGGACCGCAAGAGCAGCCAGACAGGCTTCAAGCATGGCTGAATCGTTCCTGCAGGGAATGACGACGGAAAGTGTAGTCATGACGTCAGACTCTACGCGGTCTGTTGTGACGGTCCGCCCGACGACGCGGCGGGTTCTGCGCCGCGAACAATAGCCCCATAATCGTCAGGTTGCCAAGCCAACTCTCGCCTGTAAGACTCATCCCCAGTGGACATTTCGCTCATGGTCGCGCTGGTTATCGTGCTGGCTCTTTTCTTCGACTTCACCAACGGCTTTCACGATACGGCCAACGCGATGGCGACACCGATCGCGACGGGTGCGCTGCGGCCAAAGGTAGCTGTTGCTATCGCCGCAGTGCTCAACCTTGTGGGTGCGTTCCTCTCGACCGAGGTTGCCCGCACCATTTCCGGTGGTTTGATCCACGAGGGCAGTGGTGGAATCCAGATCACCCCTGTGATGATCTTCGCTGGCCTCATAGGCGCGATCCTGTGGAATCTCGTTACGTGGCTTCTCGGCCTGCCCTCGTCCTCTAGCCACGCGCTGTTCGGCGGTCTGATCGGTGCAGCCATCGTCGGCGCGGGCTTTGGCTCGATCAACCTCGGGGTGCTGCTCACAAAAATCGTCTTCCCAGCGCTGCTCGCACCACTCACGGCCGGCCTCGTCGCCTTCCTCGCCACGAAGATCGCCTACGCGGTGGTTAAGAAGAAGCAGCGCACCCACTTCAAAGTCGGTCAAATCTTCACCTCGTCGCTCGTGTCGCTCGCTCACGGTACAAACGACGCTCAAAAGACGATGGGTGTCATCACCCTTACCCTCATCGCGGCAGGCATGCAGCAGGCCGGGAGCGGCCCGGAACTCTGGGTCATCATCGTGTGTGCGATGGCAATAGCGCTCGGAACGTATACGGGCGGATGGCGCATCATCCGTACTCTGGGCAAGGGCCTCACCGAGATCGAGCCGGGTCAGGGGTTCGCAGCAGAAGCCGCGACTACGGCGACCATCCTCGCCTCGAGTCACCTTGGTTTCGCCCTTTCGACAACACAGGTTGCCTCCGGATCGGTGATTGGTACGGGCATCGGACGTAAGGGCGCATCCGTGCGTTGGCGCACTGCCGGCCGTATCGCTCTCGGTTGGGTGATCACGATTCCGGCATCCGCTGTGGTGGGTGCGCTGGCCTCGTGGGTCGCACTCTCTGGAATCGTGGGCATTCTGGTAGACGCGATCGTCGCCGTCGGGGTAATCGTCTGGATTTTCCTGTACTCGCGCCGCAATCACGTGAACACTGCGACCCTCCATGTCGAGCCCACGACGTTCGTTCGTCCGAAGAAGACGAAAAAGCCCAAGAAGACCAAGCGTCCCAAGAAGGCCAAGCAACCGAAGAAGCACAAGAAGCCCAAGCAAAACAAAAATAAGAAGACGACGAAGGGCGGCGCCAAGTGATCGAGTGGGACAAGTTCTTCATCGTGCTTTTGGTGTCTGTCGTCGCGGGTTGTGGTTTGGTGCTGCTCTTCTCCGTGGGGCTCCGACTTGTCGCTGCCGAGCGGGGCTGGCGCAAACCTCTGGGCATCGCGAGTTTCGTCGCCTGCGGAGCGCTGATCGTTTACGGAATAGGCCTGATCGTTCCCGGGTTTTGGTAACCGGTTCGTGACTTCCTGACGCGTAGAGTTGACGCGTCATGCCACAATCGAGCTGACAACGATCTGACCAGGCAAGGAAGCCCCCACCGTCGTGAATACAACGAACACACCCATGTCCTCAGCACACTTCCGCACCGAACGAGACTCCCTGGGATCAATGGAGATTCCAGCAGATGTCTATTGGGGTATACATACTGCCCGTGCCTTCGAGAACTTCCCGATTACGCGCAGGTCGGTGTCGGTGTATCCCGATCTGGTGCGCGCGCTGGCGACGGTGAAGCAGGCTGCGGCTCGGGCCAACAAAGAGCTGGGCGTCCTCGATGGCGCGAAGGCCGACGTCATCGAAAAGGCCTGCCAGGAGATCATCGATGGCAAGCTGCACGACCAGTTCAAGGTCGGAGTCATCCAGGGCGGTGCGGGCACCTCGACGAACATGAACACGAACGAGGTGATCGCGAACCGCGGCCTCGAGATCATGGGACTGCCCTTCGGCGACTACGAGCACCTGCATCCGATCGATGATGTGAACCGCAGCCAGAGCACTAACGATGTCTACCCAACCGCAATCAAGCTGGCGATGGTCTTCGGTATCCGCCGCCTGCTCGCGGAACACACTCTGTTGGAGCAGTCTTTCGCACGCAAGGGCAAGGAGTTCGCGAGCGTTCTCAAGGTGGGACGCACGCAGTTGCAGGACGCCGTGCCCATGACGCTGGGGCAGGAGTTCATGGGCTTCGCGCACACCCTGCGCGAGGACTTCGATCGCCTCAGTGAGACCATCCCGTGGCTGAACGAGATGAACATGGGTGCGACGGCGATTGGCACCGGTATCACTGCTGATTCGCGTTATGCCGAGTCAGTGCGCCGCCATCTGGTGGCGGTTACCGGGTACGCGATGGTGACTGCGCCCGACCTCATCGAGGCGACATCTGATGCCGGGGTCTTCATGACCCTGAGTGGCACCCTCAAGCGCAACGCCGTCAAGCTCTCGAAGATCTGCAACGACCTTCGTCTGCTTTCCAGTGGGCCGCAGGCCGGCCTTGGTGAGATCAACCTTCCTGCCGTTCTGGCCGGGTCGTCGATCATGCCTGGCAAGGTCAATCCGGTCATTCCCGAGGTGGTTAACCAGGTCGCCTTCAGCGTTATTGGCGCGGATGCCACAGTGACCGCCGCCGCCGAAGCCGGGCAACTGCAGTTGAACGCTTTCGAGCCCGTGATCGCGCACTCGATTTTGCAGTCCATCGAGTGGATGACGAACGCCTCGCGCACGCTACGCATCAACTGCATCGACGGCATTACGGCCAACACCGTGAGGCTTGCGGCGCAGGTCGAGTCTTCAGTGGGCGTCGTGACGGCGCTCACTCCGTACATCGGCTACGCGGCATCCGCCACGCTCGCACACACCGCACTCACGACGAACGCCTCGATCGCTGATCTGGTCGTCTCCGCCGGGCTTATGTCGGCCGAAGACGTCGCCAGGGTGCTCGCGCCGGAGCGACTCAGCGGAATGGTGCCTACTACAGGCGTCATTAGCGTGGTGAGGCCAGCGTCGACCGATCAGGACTGAGTCTCTCAGCTCAACAGCGTTCCTCTGCGGTGCCTCCCGATAAGAGGGGTGCCACACGGTCGAGATACATTGGGGATATGACAACCGCAGCCGCGACCGCGTCGGAAAAACACGGGGTCAGCGTTCTTGGCAGCGCCAACCTTGACCTCGTTTTCACGACAGAGCGCATCCCACTTCCGGGAGAGACGCTGCTTGCTCGCAGTGTCGATCGTTTCCCCGGGGGGAAAGGCCTTAATCAGGCGGTCGCTGCGGCCAGGTCGGGGGCAGACACCACGTTCATCGCCGCCTTGGGCACCGACGAGAACGGTGCGGTCCTGGCAGCGACGATCAAGGATTCCGGGATCGACGATCGACTCGTGCGCAGAGTCAACGAGGCCACGGGTCAGGCGTTCATCGTCGTCAACCTAGCGGGTGAAAACACCATCATCGTTGCGAGCGGCGCGAACGCAACGGTAGAGACGCTCCGGGCGCCAGAGACCGCCGCAGTGCTCGCGTCGAAAGTGTTGCTGATGCAACTTGAACTTCCCGTGGATGTCGTCACAGAAGCAGCGTTGGCCGCTCACGCCTCCGGCACGGTTGTCATGGTCAACGCGGCCCCGGCGCATCCGCTGTCCGACGCGCTGCTGGGCGCGATCGACTATCTCATTGTGAACGAACACGAGGCCTGCGAACTGGGCGGTTCGGATGATCTGGCCACGGCATCCCACGCGCTCGCGACAGCCGTACCCCGCGTGATCGTCACGATTGGATCCGAGGGATCTGTGCTCTACGAGGATGGCAAGGAGCTCGCCCGCGTCACCGCATTCGTTGTGACCCCGTTGGATACGACTGGCGCGGGCGATACCTTTTGTGGTGCCTTCGCAGGCGCGATCTCCGAGGGACAGGATTTCGTCAGCTCGGCGCGTTTCGCCACAGCTGCTGCTGCAGTCTCGGTGCAATCGGTCGGGGCCGTGCCCTCGATCCCCTCGAGAGCGGCCATTGAAGAGATGCTGCGGGGGAGTGACTTCTGATGGCGGAAACAACTAACGCCACTGTTCTTGCGGCACTGCGCGGTGCGCTGGGCGACGCAGTGTCAACCGATCCGGCTTTTCTCGACACCGTGAGGGAAGACAAGTCGGGTCATCGCTCCCCAGCTGCACCGCTGGCCATCGTCACCGCGCGCAGCATCGGTGACGTTCAAGAAACTTTGCGTATCGCGAACGAGTTCGGGGCTCCTGTCGTGCCGCGGGGAGCGGGAACCGGCCTCGCCGGTGGTGCGATTGCTGGCTCGGGCGAGATCGTGCTGTCAACGCTCGCTATGAATCGCGTGCTGGAAGTTTCGGTTGCTGATGAGCTCGCGGTCATTGAACCCGGAATCCTCAACGGCGATTTCAATGCCGCGCTTGAGGCCGATGGCTTATGGTTTGCCCCGGACCCGGCGAGCAAGGCCATCTGCACTGTCGGTGGCAACATTGCCACTAACGCCGGCGGGTTGCTCTGCGCGAAGTATGGCGTGACTCGTGAGGCCGTGCTCGGACTCAAGGTCGTGCTCGCGGATGGGCGCCTCGTGACGCTCGGACACCGCAGCGTCAAGGGAGTGACCGGTCTGGATCTGACGGCGCTGATGATCGGCTCGGAGGGGACACTCGGTGTCATCGTCGAGGCCACGGTGAAGTTGCGCCCGCTCATAACAGGCCCAGTGGCGACGATCGGTGCCCACTTTGCCGACATCACCGCCGCGGCGAGCGCGTCGGCAGCCATTACTGCCGCGGGTATACATCCGGCCGCAATGGAGTTGCTCGACGCGGCAGCGCTCCGAGCAATTGGTGACCACCTGAACGTGGATCTCATTTCTCGCGGTAATGCCTGGCTGCTGGTGCAAACGGATGGCGCTGCGAGCGAGACCGAGGCCGCGGAGGCCCTGGCGATCATCCGCTCGCTGGGCGGCGATGCAGAGCTCACCATGGATCCGGTCGAGGGCGAGCGGATGCTGGCCATCAGACGCGCGTTTCACCCGTCTCTCGCGGCCCTCGGCACCGTTCTCATCGAAGACGTTGCCGTGCCGAGAACCGCGTTGCCACGGATGTTTGCGGAGATAGCGCGGATCGGGGACGAGTTCGGATTCTCGATTCCCACCGTTGCGCACGCCGGCGACGGCAACCTTCACCCGAACTTTGTCTTTGACTCGGAGGATGGCGAGGTCCCAATGCGGGTATGGGATGCCGCCAGCGCGCTGTTCACCTCGGCCCTCGCCCTCGGCGGCACACTGAGTGGCGAGCACGGTATCGGAATCCTGAAGAAACGATGGCTCGGTGACGAGCTCGGAGGAGACCAGCTCGACCTGCAGCGGCAGATTAAATCGGTGTTTGATCCCCGCGGCATTCTTAACCCTGGCAAGGTGTTCTGAGCTTTTCGTTTGGGGAATACCTCTCACAGGTGGGCTGTTGTTTTGTGTATGCAAGCACAGACAACGCATCCGGGAGAACCGAGCACTCGTGGCACTGGCGACAGGCCTGTGAGGGTTCGCGCGCGAGCGCGGTCGAATACTTCGCTGGCCCGGCCAACCGGGGCGCACGTGCGCTTTATTCCGGGGTCGGTGGCTCGCAGCGGCAAGGCGGTCGCGGGCACGATTGATGCGGTGGGCGTGGATGTCATTGGCTTCGCTCCCGGTGATCGGGTTGCGAGCCTTGGCGAGGCTAGGAACATCGCGGAGCCGCGCCTGCTCGACTCCGAGAACCTCATCGGTATCCCGCGAGACGTGAGTGGTGAGCAAGCGGCGGCGCTTCTGCCGCAGGGACTTGTTGCACGTGTTTTGGTCAAAGAGACCCACGCCGTGGGTGGTGGTGAGACCGTGCTGGTGCATGCGGCGTCGGGGCTACTCGGTTCTTTGATTGTGGCGTGGGCTAAGTCGTTGGGTGCTACCGTCATCGCGACTGTTGGATCGACGGCCTCCGCCGGTGCCGCAATTCTTGCTGGAGCAGATCAGGTGATCGTGTTCAGCGAGGAAGATGTGGCCGGTCGAGTTGCCGAGATTACCGGGGGTCGCGGTGTAGACGTTGTCTATGACGGTGTCGGTACCGCAACTACCGCATCCTCGTTGGCCTCGTTGAGGCACGGTGGGCATCTGGTGCAGTATGGCCGCGCTGCTGAGCTGCCGCTTCCGCAGGATCAAGACATCACAGTTCTGCGGCCGAGGCTGGCAGATCACCTGCGCGCGGGCAGCATCCAGCAAGGAGCATCAGACCTTTTCTTGGCGATCCGGTCTGGAGTATTTGCCGGTGTGGATGCGTCTCGTTTCGCAACGGATGCCTCCACTGTCGCGCTCGCTGCCTAAACTGTCGGCTACTCACGGCGCAACACTGGCCCGTGTGCCTGGCCGTGTGCCTAGGCTGGCTGCATGACGTTCCTGCCCATCCTGAGCCTCGACGAACTCTCTTCGGAAGCGAAGGCCGCGAGAGAGGATCATCTCGCCCGATACGGTGGTCCACTCACGACTCTGGAAAGCGCCCTGTTGGGTAATGTTCCTAGCTTCGTCGCCTACGCGCAGTGGTACGCGCTAAAGGACGATCTTGTTCAATGGATCGGTGAACGCGCGTTCACTCTGTTCTGTTACTCGATCTCTGAGGCAAGCCAGTGCGAGAACACGACCCTCTACTTCGGCCGCGTCCTGATTGACGCTGGCGATGACCCGCGAACCCCGGAGGTGACCGAGGCCGAACACCTGCTCATGGAGTGGGGCAGGCTGTTGGCGATGACCCCGAACGACATCCCTGACGCCGTCTACGCGAAGCTCGAGCAGACTTTCGGCCCCGCGCGCAGGGTGACGCTGCTCGCATTTGCTGGACAGATGCTGGCAACAAACCTGCTCAACTCTGCCGGTCGCGTTCCGCTCGATCCCGCGCTTCGTCCCTGTCAACCCACGGCTCAGGACTGACTGGTC
>JBDTAD010000447.1:0-3662 GCA_039924815.1 Lacisediminihabitans sp. | reverse complement strand
CACCATCGTGGCCGTGATGGTGGCGTTCGCGTACGCGTTGGTAATCACTCTCAGCGTGCCGGAGCTTCTGAAGTATCCCGCGCTGGCGGTGCTTTCACTCGCACTGCTCGCGGTGGCCTGCGGCATTCTCGTTGTGCAGTCGAGCGCACTGCGTGCGCCACTGTCTGCACTGACGCACTTCTTCATCATCCTGTTCGCCATGGCAGCGGCGACACTGTCCGTTGGCGCGAGCTGGGGGGCAGAGCGGTATATCGCGAATGACTGGCCACCTATTTCTCTCGGGATCCTGTTTATCGCACTCTCGCTGTACCGACCGAGCAGGGAGCTCGCTGGCGTGGGCGCTCTCGTAGCGATCTATCTCGGGTTTCTGCTGGTGCTCGAGTTTCCCAAGCTCGTTTCGCCACCCCCAGCCGTGGCCATCGTGGTTGCCTCCATAACACCGATGCTCGCCATGTGTTTTGGCTCTGCCGTGTTTTCATCCACTCTGGTTGCGGCGCTGGAGCGATGGCAGCGCCGTGCCGAACACGCCACCAGACGGATGACCAGCCAACTGCGCGCGGGCATCGCACGTTCGGTGCAGCAAGACCGGGTCACCATCCTGAACAAAGACGTCCTGCCGTTCTTTGCCGACGTGCTCTCTCGAGGCGAGGTGACCCATGAGGATCGCGCGCGGGCCGCAACAATTGCGGAGTCCATCCGCAGTCTCATGGTCGCCGACGCCGACCGCAGCTGGCTTGAGCAGGTTGTGGAGCACACGATCTACGGGCAGAAGCGCGAGCGAGTCGACAACTTCGTCAACGACCCGCACCGGCTTGCCCCCATGATCACCACCCGCCAGCGCACTGCCGTGCGTGCCCTTCTGGTCGCACTGTTTGATGAGCCGGGACTGGATGACGGCAGCCTGCGCTTTGACTTCTCGCGCCACGACAACAAATGTCACGGCGTGCTCACTGCCACAGTGGCCGGCTCGGATCACGCCATCAAAACCGCGCTGGCACCGTATTTCGCCGTGATGCGCGTCGTCTTTTGCGATCTTCGCATTGAATTTTCCCAGACCCGACTGGAGTTAAGGATGTCGTATGAGCAACAGCGCTAATACCAAGGGAGCAGAGATCAGCGGCCATCGCGTGCGCTTGGCTCTGCTCGATGATCACGAGGTGCTTTTGGATGCGCTCAGCAGCTGGATCCACGCGAACGCGCCGGACTTCGAGCTCGTCCTGAGCGCCAACACCTGGCTGCAACTCGTGCACAGCGACAACTTTCCGACCGAGCTCGTGTTTATCGACTTCCAGCTCAAGGAGCCCGTCTCGATTGAGGCTCGCGTTCGCACGTGCCGCGCGGCCGGAGCCAAGGTGATCGTGCTGAGCAGCCTGGATACCAGAGAGGCTCGCGAGCGAGCGCTCGCGGCCGGGGCATCCGTATTCTTGTCGAAGTCGCTCTCGATGCGCGAGGTGATGGATGCCGCCCGCACGGTAATGGGCGTGCAGTCCGGTGAGGATCTGCAAACGGATTGGCGCCCGCTGCCGGTAGGCGCCACGACGGAATCTCGTCCGAAACTCAGCCCGGGGGAGATCGACGCGCTTAAGCTGTACGTGACAGGCTTCAGCACTATCGAAGTTGCGCAGCAAATGAACGTGCAATACGAGACAGCGAAGACCTATCTGCGCCGCGTGCGCGAGAAATACGCCAAAGCCAACAGACCGGCTAGCAAGAAAGCGGATCTCATCCGCAGAGCTGCCGAGGACGGATACCTGCAGTAGTGGCAAAGCTTTATTTTCGCTATGGGGCGATGAACAGCGGCAAGAGCACCAACATGCTCCAGGCGGCATACAACTATGAAGAACGCGGCCAGCAGGTATTGCTCGCCAAACCACAGGTGGACACCAAGGGCGACGCCTCGATCGTTTCCCGCCTCGGTGTGAGCCGCGACGTGGACTTCGTACTTGAGCCGTCGGCGGATGTGCAGCTCGAGTTCTCGAAGCAGCGTGCGCGAGTGCGCCGCGAGACCGGTCTCGACGTGAGTTGCCTGCTGATCGACGAGGCACAGTTTCTCTCTGAAACCCAGGTGGATGATCTGCTGCGCATCACGATCGAAGACGGTGTTCCGGTGCTGGCCTACGGCATCCGCACCGACTTTCAGACGGTGGCTTTCCCCGGCAGCAGGCGGCTGCTCGAGATCGCGCACTCCATCGAGGAGCTCAAAACGATCTGCCGTTGCGGACGCAAGGCGGTATTCAACGCCCGCAAGATCGGCGACCGCTTCATCTTCGACGGCGATCAGGTCGCCATCGATGGGGTAGATGTCACCTACGAGTCCCTCTGCGGCTCCTGCTACCTTGAAGAGAGCGGTGGCACCCTCGGCAGTGGTCGGCGGCGGATGCTCGTAGATGCCCCCGAGAACGCCTACAACTCAGCCCCCGACGCCGACTTCTCCTAGCCCTCTGCGGGTCGAGTGCTCGCGCAGCGAGTGTTTCGAGACTGACCTGCTTCGGTGATTTCGGACGGTGGACCCTCGTGAAATGAGGGTGCTACTGGAAGAGAGAGCAGCATGACCATATTGCGTAGAAAATTCACGCAGGAGGTTAACGACGAGTTGCGCCGTGAGGTGATCTCGACCTCGAAACCGATCGAGGAAGTCGCCCTCGCGTACGCTGTCGGCCCCGAGATGCTGCGGAACTTGCTGATCAAACATCGCGAGGCGAACGGCGGCACCGAGACCGCGTTCCTGAAAAAAGTGACGGCCTACTTCGCCCGCAGGCACGCGTTGACCACACGGGTGCGTCACTTCTTCGAGGACTCGGACGGGACCCACGGGTTTCGGCGCATCCACGCCGATCTGGCCGGCGAGGGCATCGAGCGTTCGTCGGAGTTGGTGCGCCAAATCATGCGATCCGAGGGCCTCATCGCCTGCCAACGGCGTCCGTTCCGGGTCTCGACCGAAGCTGAGGCCGAAGCGGCGGCGAGCATGCCGGATTTGATGAAACACGACTTCACGGCCGACCTGCCAGGGGTCAAGTTCGTCGGTAACACTACCCATATTCACGCCCGGTAGGGCTTCATCTATTTGGCCACCGTCATCGACTGCTACTCGAAGAAAACTGTTGGCTGGTCGATCGCCGATCATATGCGCACCGAACTGGTCGCTGACGCGCTGAAGAACGCCGCAGCAACCGCTGTGATCACCCCAGACGCGATCTTCCACTCGGATCGAGGCAGCGTTTATACCTCAGCCGATTTCCGGGCCCTGATGACTCGTCTCGGGATGCGTTCGTCGATGGGCAGGACGGGTGTGTGCTGGGACAACAGCCTGGCAGAATCGAGTCGCTGGCAGGCGAGTACATCGTTCGGCGGGCGTCGGATCTTCCGGCACTCAGGCGGAGTCGCGCCACACGATCGAGTTTGGCAGTGTCATCGAGAACCCGGCAAGATCCTCGCCATCGATTTGACGGATGAGCACTTCGGCAAGGCGTTGACCCGTCAGCCTCGCGTCTTGTCGGACGGTGGAGAGTTGTGGTCGTGAGTTTGTCGCCCAGCTTGAGTCGTCGAATCCGACGATGCCGACGTCGTGGGGTATCGATCTTCCGGTGGCCAGGAGTACGGAAGCGGCGCCGGATGCGAGTCCGTCGGATGCGGCGACGACCCCGTCGATTTTTGGCTCTATT
>JBDTAD010000446.1:0-4920 GCA_039924815.1 Lacisediminihabitans sp. | reverse complement strand
AGCCGGAAGCCGGAAGCGGGAAGCCGGGAGCCGGAAGCGGGCTTAGCCACCAACGAAAAGAAGCCCCCACCGTTATGGTGAGGGCCTCTCATATGTCGGGGTAGCGGGATTTGAACCCACGACCTCTTCGTCCCGAACGAAGCGCGCTACCAAACTGCGCCACACCCCGATCGCCCTGTTTCCAGGACTTGACTCGGATGAATCTTGCGACGCATCCGAAACCTCATCAAGAATAGCCGATATCTCGACCGACGAATGTCAGAAGGCTCGCCTCGGGCGGGCACGCGAAGCGAACCGGCGCGTAGATCGACGTTCCGAGGCCCGCAGAGACGTTGAGATAGGCGGAACGGCGGGCGTGCTGCCACACGCTGAGACCCTTAACTTGTTCGCGCGGGATGTCGCAATTGGTGACGAGCGCACCGTAGCCGGGCACGCACACCTGCCCACCGTGGGTGTGCCCGGCGAAGATCGCTTCGGCTCCGTGGTTCACCAGCGAGTTCAGCACCACCTGGTACGGAGCGTGGGTGAGGCCGATGGTGACGGGTTCTGGCCCGCCCGGCTCATCCTGCCAGCCCACGTTCTCACGCATCTCATCCATTGCGCCGGGGATTTTCTCTAGCTTCGCCCAGCCGATGTGCGCGTCACCAACACCCACAAACTCCAGCCGCGAACCCTTGATCGACATCGCCCGCGCCGTGTTGTTGAGGTTCAGCCAGCCGAGGGACTCGAAGAATGACTCCATGCGAGCCGTGTCGAGATTGGCCGGATGGTGTTGCTTGTCTGACGGCCCGGTGAAGTACGTAAACGGGTTCTTCGGCATCGGCCCGTGGTAATCGTTGGAGCCATTGACGAAGACGCCCGGGATGCCGCGGAAGGGCTCGAGCGCGTACTCCACGCCCTCAATGCCGCGCTCGTGCCCCAGGTTGTCCCCAGTGTCGACGATGAGGTCTGGTTCGTACACGGCGAGACCGCGGATCCATTCCTGCTTCGTACGCTGCCACGGCGCCATGTGCAGGTCGGAGATGTGCAGCACCGTGAGCGGGCGTGCCCCAGGCTCCAACACCGGTACGACCTCGCGCCGCAGCGTGAAGCGGTTGCGCTCGACGAGCGTTCCCCAGGCGAGCGCGCACAGCCCCGCTGCTGCTACCGCTCTGAGTGCCGCGGTGATAGCGCGGGAGGAGGACGTGCTATCACTCATGGGTTACAACCGGCTGCTGGCTCCTTCGTCGAGTTAGGATCGCTCGCCGGAAGGCCGGTGCTGATGTTCAGCGTCACCGGATCCGTCCTTGCAGCCGCCGCACCGCTCGAAGGGTTTGAGCTAACGACCTTACAGAAATCACCAAACGGGCCAGGACCAGGGCCTGGACTGGTGGTAGGAACCCAGACGATCTGGATGTTGCCCTGGCTAAAGCCGGCGCTATCCGAGGTGAGCAGGTTGAACGCATCATGTCGGGACTTACCGATCACGTTCGGCATCGTCGTGGCCAGGGTGCCGTCACTCGTGTAGACCGTGACTGTTGCGCCGACCGGAGTCTTCGTACCCGGAGCCGGGTTGGTAGAAGCCACCTTGCCTGCAGGCAGAGCGGATGCGACCGTGCCGCCATCCGCGTAGGTGTAGTTCAGGCTCTCCAACAGCGCTTGCGCGTTCTCGGGACTCTGACCAATCACTGACGGCACAGTCGCAGACTCTCCACCGAGCATCGCAGCGGATGCTGTCGGGAAGGCCCCGCCGCGCAGAGCATCGTTGGTGTTCGCGCTCTTCATGATGGCCTTCAAGATCTGGAAGCGCGAGGTGGTGTAGTAGTTGGACCTGGTAATCGGGTTCGTGTACGACTTCAGGGGCGCCTTGCCTGTGACGTTGCCAGTCCAGACCGCCGTTCCGACCTTCGTCGTCGTGCCCATGATCCAGTCCTGGTGGGTGGTGGGCGAGGTACCCGTCTTGCCACCGATCGGCACGCGGTCATTTGGGTTGCCCAGGGTGCTCGTGCCGCCCGTCATGCTTCCGATCATGGCGTTGGCGACTCCGGCAGCGACATCCGCGGTCAGTGCCTGATTGCAGGTCTTGGTCTGACCGGGCAGTTCTTTTCCGCTCGGGTTCACCACCTTGTCGACGATGACGGGGGTGCAGTGCAGGCCACCAGCGCCGATCGTGGCCACGGCGCCGGCCATGGTCAACGGCGACTGCTCGTTGCTGCCCAGAATGGCGGAGGGGTTGACCGTGAGGTCAGTCTTGAAGTCGGCACGGTGCGCGCCCATGCTCTTGGCGGTGTCCCGGATGCTACACAGATCGGATCGTGTCGCCATGTCCATGAACGCATTGTTCACAGACTTGATCAGGGCCGTCTTCACGGTCATGATGCCGCCTGAGCCCGAGTCGTTGTAGAGCTTGTAGGGCCCAGCCGGGATGGCGGACGGATCGCACGGAGCGGTGAACTTCGACGGAGCGTACGAAGTCGGACTACTGCCGTTGACCAGGTCGTTCAAACCGTGCCCGTTCTGGAGCCAGTTCGCTAGGTCGAACACCTTGTAGGTGGAGCCGGTCTCGAAGCCGATAGAGCCGCCGTAGGGGAAGTCTGTGGCGAGGTCGAGTGCGGTTCTGCTCGGATCAGGGGCGGTGCCGGCAGCAACGCCGGCGTCATCAAAGATCTTGTTCTGCGCTAACACCAGAACGCGCCCTGTGCCGCCTTCGACCGTGGCTGTGGCCGCGCCCAGGTCGAAGCGAGCTTCGGTGGGCGGAGTCCAGGTGTCAAGCGCCGCCTGGGCGACATCCTGCAGACCCAGGTCAACGGACGTGTAGATCTTGTAGCCACCCTTGTCCCAGTTCGCCCTGCGCTCGGCCACCGTGGAGCCGAGAGCGGTAACGTACGGGGCGGCATCCGCCTTCGCGAGTGCAATCTGGGTGGTCGCTTGAGCGATCGCGGCCTGAGTGGTCTTGGGCTTGGCTTTGAGGGCCTTCAGGTTGGCCTCTGCGTCGCCGACCGGGTCGCTCGTGATCACCTTGGTGACGTAGTCACAGACGAGCTTCGCATTGGGAACGACAGCGTTGCGACATCCATTGTTCGGAGGACTGAGCTTGACCTCGTCTTCGATCTTGGTGGCGATGGCATCGTCGTGCTGCTTCTTGGTGATGTGTTTCATCTGCAGCATTGCGTTGAGAATCTGGTCGCGCCGCAGCTTGTTCGCCGGGTAATACTTGGGATCGCTGAGGTTCTGCTTGTTCGGCTGCTGCACGATCGCGATGAGGCTGGCAGCCTGGGCGAGGGTGACATCTTTCGCAGAGACGCTGAAATACTGCAGCGCGGCGGACTCGACACCGTACGTATTTGAGCCCATTCCGACAATGTTGAGGTAGCCGAGCAGAATCTCGTTCTTGGTGTACTTCTTGTCAAGGCCGATCGCGAGCTTCATTTCCTTCAGCTTGCGATCGATCGTTGCCTGGGTCGCTTGGTAGATGAGCTTGTCACGCTCGGCCTGAGTTTTGCCCTGCTCGACGGCCTGCTGCACGAGGATGTTCTTCACGAGCTGCATGTCGAGCGTGGAGCTACCACTCGTACCAGCGGATGCATCGGTTTGGTTCTTGATGGCCGCACGGGCGACCGACGGGAGGTCAACGCCTCCGTGATGATAGAAGCGGCGGTCTTCACCATCGACCACAGCGTTCTTAAGGAAGGGTGAAACCTGATCCCAGGTGACTTCCTGGCGGTTTTGCTTGTAAATCGTAGCTATCTGCAAAGGCGCACCGGCTCGCATCGCGTAGATCTGGTTCTGCTGCGACTGCTCCCCGATCTGGATGTAGTCGGGAAGGTTCTCGAAGATTCCGATGGTGTTGCTGGCGGCCACACTGGTCACGGCCAAGGCCGGGGTGACCATAGCGGTCACGAGCACACCGGCAAGAACACTGAAGCCGACAAACCCGAGGAGGCCTCCGAGCACGCCGGAGGGCTTCAAATTTTGGGCAGACATAGCGTCTAGGGTAATGGGTGAAGAGTGCCGTAAAGCTGAATGGATGCCGTGATGCCCAACTGGGAGTACCTAACCACCCCACTGATCGTGCACAACACGACCGCGATCCTCAACAATTGGGGTTCGGAGGGATGGGAGCTGGTGCAGGTCGTTACCGGCCCAGAGGGCGGCCTCGTCGCTTACTTTAAACGCGAAAAGAAAGAGGATGCCTGATGTCGAAGATCGATGATCGCCTCGCCGAGCTCGGACTGTCTCTGCCCGAGGTTGCCAAGCCCGTCGCTGCCTACGTTCCCGCGGTGATCAGCGGCAATCTTGTCTTCACCTCCGGCCAGCTGCCGTTCACGAACGGTGTTCTTCCTGCAACGGGCAAAGTCGGTGCGGAAGTTTCTGCCGAAGAAGCGAAAGAATACGCGCGCACGTGCGCGCTCAATGGTCTCGCGGCTGCAGCATCCGTCATTGGTTCTCTCGACCGGGTTGTCAGAGTCGTGAAGGTGGTGGGATTTGTTGCGTCCGATCCGTCGTTCACTGGCCAGTCTGGAGTCGTCAACGGCGCATCGGAGTTTCTGGGCGAGGTCTTCGGTGATGCCGGTGCGCACGCCAGAAGCGCTGTAGGAATGGCAGTTCTGCCGCTGGATTCGCCCGTTGAGGTCGAATTGATTCTCGAGTTCGCCTAGAGCAAGCGCTTGCGCACGAATCTTGCGTACTCCATCCATTGTGTTGTAGGGCGGGTGCGGTACACTGAATTCCGTTGAATGCAAATTCGACTAGTAGCGCGCAGTGATTCCCCCCAATCCAGCGTTACTGTGGCGGCGTCAGTTCCCCCCAACGGGCGCCGCCCCTCTTCTTTTAAGCGGTGCTGTGCTTTCCCTCCCGCCCTGCCTCCTCTCGCCTTTCGGTGAGGTCTGACCCTTCTCCTTTCGGTGAGGTCTGACCCTTCTCCTTTCGGTGAGGTCTGGC
>JBDTAD010000445.1:0-5428 GCA_039924815.1 Lacisediminihabitans sp. | reverse complement strand
AATGCTCTTCTCGAGCACCCCGACGCGCAGCCCAGGGTCGCGCTTCAGCAGGTAGTAGGCCGTCCACAGCCCGGTGAGGCCGCCGCCCACTATCGCGACGTCCACGGCAACATCGCCGCCCAGCGCGGGGCGCGGCAGTAGTCCATCGCTGCCGGACCCGGCCAGTGAGTCAAGCCAGAAGCTCAGATCCCGATACCTGTCTGAGGTCGAGTTGCCCACATCCGCCCCTTTCCGAGTACTTAGTCAACGAAAATGGGGCCGAAGTGGGCAACTCGCGAGTCGCTACTCAAATACGCGTCCACGCCTCGCTGAGCACGCTGCGCAAGATCGACTCAATCTCGTCGAACTCTTTCGGACCGATGGTCAGCGGTGGCGCGAGCTGCACGACCGGGTCGCCCCGGTCATCCGCCCGGCAGTACAGTCCCGCCTCGAACAGTGCCTTGGAGAGGAAGCCGCGAAGCAGGCGCTCTGACTCGTCCTCGGTGAAGGTCTCTTTGGTGGCCTTGTCTTTGACGAGCTCGATACCGAAGAAGTAACCGTCGCCGCGCACGTCTCCGACGATCGGCAGGTCGAGGAGCTTCTCGAGCGTCGCGCGGAAGATTGGTGAGTTCTCACGCACCCGCTCGTTGAGCTTTTCTTCGGCCATGATGTCGAGGTTCGCGAGCGCGACGGCGGAAGACACCGGATGTCCACCCCAGGTGTAGCCGTGGTAAAACGTCGTGTCACCGTGTTTGAACGGTTCATAGATGCGCTCGTTAACGATCGTCGCGCCGGCGGGGGAGTAGCCGCTGGTCATTCCCTTCGCGCAGGTGATCATGTCCGGCACAAAATCGTAGCTTTTCGACGCGAACGTGTTGCCGATGCGGCCGAAACCGGTAATGACCTCGTCAGCGACCAGGAGAACGTCGTACTTGTCGCAGATCTCGCGCACGCGCTGGAAGTATCCGGGCGGTGGCGGGAAGCATCCACCCGAGTTCTGCACCGGTTCGAGGAACACCGCGGCGACCGTTTCTGGTCCCTCGAATTCGATCATCTCGGCGATGCGGTTGGCTGCCCACTGTCCGAACGCCTCGGGCGATCCCGTGAACCCCATTTCCTCTGAGCGGTAGTAGTTGGTGTTGGGCACGCGGAAGCCGCCGGGGGTGACCGGTTCGAACATCTCTTTCATGCCGGGGATACCAGTCAGCGCCAGAGCGCCCTGGGGGGTGCCGTGGTAGGCGATCGCACGAGAGATGACCTTGTGCTTGGTTCCTCGCCCCTGAAGCTTCCAAAAGTACTTCGCGAGTTTGAAGGCGGTCTCGTTGGCTTCGCCTCCACCCGAGGAGAAGAACACCCGGTTCAAGTCGCCGGGCGCTTCGAAAGCCAGACGATCGGCCAGTTCGATGGCGGTGGGGTGCGCGTACGACCAGGTGGGGAAGTAGGCAAGTTCTTCGGCCTGCTTCGCTGCGGCTTCGGCGAGGCGCCGGCGGCCGTGGCCGACGTTCACAACGAACAGCCCGCTGAGAGCGTCGAAGTACTTCTTGCCCTTGCTGTCCCAGATGTGGTGGCCTTTGCCGCGCACGATGATGGGAACGCCATGGCCGTCTTCCATCACGGACTGCCTGGCCATGGCCATCCACAGATGATCCTTGGCCTTCTGCTGGAGTTCGGCCTCGTTGTAGCGACCAGATGAACTGTCCGTAGTCGGCGGCGCGGTCTTTTCGATTGTGGTCATGATGATTACCTTGTTCCCCAGTTATAGAACTGTTTCTGCAGTTTGAGATAGACGAATGTTTCGGTTGACAGCACGCCGGGGATAGCCCGGATGTCGTGGTTGAGTAGTTCGATGAGATCGTCGTCGTTCTCGCAGACCACCTCGGCCAAGATGTCGAAGCTTCCTGCGGTGAGAACGACGTAGTCCACCGCGGGTATCGCGCCAAGCCTCTCCGCGATCACGGTTGTGTCACCGCTCGCTCGCACGCCGATCATGGCCTGCCGGTAGAAGCCAAGCTGCATCGGATCGGTCACGGCGACCACCTGCATTACTCCGGAATCCGTGAGTTTCTGCACTCGCTGGCGCACCGCGGCCTCGCTGAGACCCACGGCCTTGCCTATTTCTGAGTAACTGCGCCGGCCATCCGCTTGCAACTGTTCGATGATGGCTTTAGAAACGTCATCGAGTTGCGTCGCCTTGGCTGGCCTTCGAGGAGCAATCATGCGTCGATTCTGTCAGTGAAAGCGGGTTCTGACAAGGGAATCCGCACCTGAGTCGCTTTAGAACAACGAAATCGGTGGGTCGGAGCTCTGGCAAATCTGGGGTTCGCTCGATATGTTTGAGCTATGAGTGCTCCAGAATTGCAGAATTTTATCGACGGTGAGTACCGTCCTGCCGGTGCTGAGTCGTCGTTCGCCGTGATCGACCCGGCGACCGAAGAGAATTATGCAACGTCGCCGGTGAGCGGCGCGGCGGATGTCGATGCCGCATTCTCTGCGGCGGCCGCAGCCTTTCAGGAGTGGGGCGACGCAACTCCTTCGACACGCCAGCTCGCGCTGTTTCGTATCGCCGATGCGATGGAAGCCAGGGCTGAGGAATTTGCCGACCTGGAATCGAAGGACACGGGCAAGCCCAGAAGCACTCTGGTCGACGACGAGATCCTGCTCTCTGTCGACCAAATTCGTTTCTTCGCGGGCGAGGCACGAAACCTCCAGGGCAAGTCTGCTGGTGAATACCTGAAGGACCACACCTCTTTCATTCGACGCGAACCGATTGGCGTGATCGGGCAGGTGACGCCGTGGAACTACCCGTTGAACATGGCGGTGTGGAAGTTTGCGCCCGCGCTCGCTGCGGGAAACACCACAGTGCTGAAGCCGTCGGACACGACGCCATCGTCAACCCTGTTGCTCGCCGAGGTGGCCGCCGAATTCCTGCCGAAGGGTGTGCTCAATGTCATCCTCGGCGATCGCACGACGGGCGCGAGGATGGTGGAACACGCGACGCCTCAGATGGTTTCGATCACCGGCTCCGTGCGTGCGGGCATGGAGGTGGCCAAGGCGGCCGCGAGCGATCTCAAGCGGGTGCACCTCGAGCTCGGAGGCAAGGCCCCTGTCATCGTGTTTGACGACGCCGATATTGACAAGGCCGTTGCTGGCATCGCGACCGCCGGGTATTTCAACGCTGGCCAGGACTGCACAGCAGCGACCCGTGTGCTCGTACAAGCTGGCATTCATGACGAGTTCGTCAAGGCTTTGGCTGCGTACGTGCGCGACAACGTGAGGACCGGATCGCCGAGCACCGAGGGGGTGCTTTTTGGCCCAGTTAATAACGCGAACCAACTCCGTCAGGTGCAGGGCTTCATCGAGAGGTTGCCAGAGAACGCGGTGATCGAATGGGGTGGCCACCGCCAGGGATCGACCGGCTTCTTCCACGAGGCGACCATCGTCTCTGGCCTTAAGCAGACGGATGAGGTGGTGCAGACCGAGATCTTTGGTCCGGTGATTACCGTGCAGAAGTTCGCCGATGAAGCCCAGGCGTTGGCGTGGGCGAATGATGTGCCCTACGGCCTGGCATCAAGCGTCTGGACCAAGGACCACTCTCGGGCACTCCGCTGCGCTAAGCGCCTCGACTTTGGCTGCGTGTGGATCAATACCCACATTCCGATCGTGGCCGAAATGCCACACGGCGGATTCAAACACTCAGGCTATGGCAAAGATCTCTCAAGCTACGGCTTCGAGGATTACACCAGAATCAAGCATGTTATGAGCTATTTCGGTGACTGAGCCCCTCCAGATTGGGCCTTTTTCACCCGGGGAGTCCTAGGCTTGCAGCGTGCATGACGATCTCTACGACACGGTTGTGGTGCCGCCGCGCCGCGATCCACAGCCTGACGATGGGATCGACGATGACACCATTGTGCCGGTCAGACGCGCAGAACCAGCCACCGTTGCACCCCCATCCGAGGTCACGCCGCTGCAACCTCCAGCGGAGAGCTGTTCGGTAGCTCCGGAGAAGGTCGCGAAAAAAAGGCGCGACTCCGAGGACCGCACGCCCGCACTGGTTGAGCCGGCACCTCCGCGGTCGCGACGAGTTCCGCTCACTCACAAGCGAGTGCAGGAAACTCTGCGAGCCCCGGAGGTGGCACACGAGCCTTCCGTGCTCGCGCCTGTCCATCCCGTTGCGCCCACCCCTGTCTACGGATTTCGGGTGGGCGACCGCGCGCCGATTAGCCTCGACGTGCCAGTACTGATTGGGCGCAAGCCTGCCGCCCCGCGCATCCCTGGCAACGTTCTGCCACGGCTGGTGCGGGTGTCCTCGCCGCTCAGCGAAGTATCAGGTACCCATCTGGAATTGCGTCAGGAAGGCTCCTCCGTCATCGTCACAGATCTCAGGTCGACCAACGGAACGATCGTACGGATGCCCGGCTTTCGCCCGGTCAAGCTGCGACAGGGGGAATCCCTCGTGGTTCGTCCGGGTACTCTGGTCGATATCGGCGATGGAAACGTGTTTGAAATCCTCCCACCCCCTCGCTTGAGTGTCACCGAAGATGCCGTCGGCGACGGGATGTGGGCGTGACCGAGATCGGTGCGAGCACCGCACAGTACACGGTCGCCCTGCCTGGTGCGCGTCGTGGCGCGTTATTGCTGTCCTGGGGGGCTGCCACTGACATTGGACGCAGACGTAACCACAACGAAGATAGCTTCCTAGCGGCCTCGCCGATATTTGTCGTTGCTGACGGGATGGGAGGCCATGCCTCCGGCGAGGTGGCCAGCACTGCGGTCGTCGAACGGCTCGCCAAGGCGATGTCCGGCGATTTCACCGAGCAGGACGCGATCGAGGAAAGTCTGCGCCTAGCCACCGGCGATATCGGCCTCGCCAAGGACGAGCATCATCTTGGTGTGGGAACCACCGTCACCGGTGCCGCCCTGACCCTGAAGCGTGGCAAACCGTACTGGACGATCTTCAACGTTGGCGACTCTCGGGTCTACATGTTTGAGCACAACGAACTCGCCCAAGTCACGATCGATCACTCCGTCGTTCAGGAGCTCGTTGACTCTGGGGCGATTACTGAAGAGGAAGCAGAATCGCATCCGGACAGCAACATTATTACCAGGGCTGTCGGCTTTAACTCGGAGCCAATGCCGGACTACTGGTTGCTACCGGTGAGAGCCGGGCTTCGACTGCTGCTGTGCTCGGATGGGCTGACCAAGGAGGTGGGCCGGGAGCGCATCCGATTGCACCTGGCGGCCGGGCTTAGCGCCAACGAGACGGCGCTCGCGCTCGTCGACGCTGCGCTCGCGGCCGGAGGTCGGGACAACGTCACGGTTGTGGTCGTCGACGTCGTCGATGTCGCAGAGGATGCCGCGGATGCCGAGACCGCGTCAAACCTCCCCCAAAAGGGGGGCGGATAGCCTCGTTATCAGCCGCTTTCGCACTGATAACCCGGAGTACCGA
>JBDTAD010000444.1:0-4396 GCA_039924815.1 Lacisediminihabitans sp. | reverse complement strand
GATGACCACACGGTGAAGCCGACGGTGGCGTCGGCCGCGAGATCCCGGAGCTTGCCATACACATTGCCGCCGGAGACACCCCACTGGGTGATCTCGCCCTCAACCCAGACGCTGCCGAGCCGGTCGATGCATCCCTTGATCTTGGACGAGAGCAGCGCAACGGGCCAGGGTGCATCAACGGTAGACGGTGCGTCTGTAATCGTCATGGCTGCCCTTCGCTTGCGTCTGATAGCGGGTGGTGTGTCGGAATCAGGCTACGGGATGACACAGACAGTGCCCGAACGAGACGCACGATTGAACAGTTGCTGGCCCTGTTGGGGAGCTGTTCTCTCAGGCGCTGTGCACCGCTGGCTTCTACACTGGAGCGGTGACCACCATCTCCAACGGCACCCTTGCCGACCTGCTGCCGGTGCCGCGGATCCCCGCTGTGCGGAATCGGCTGCGCGATGAGCCTATTGCTGGTGTCAAACGCGTGCTGCTCGCGGCGCCCCGAGGATACTGTGCTGGCGTCGACCGTGCCGTGATTGCGGTCGAGAAGGCGCTCGAACACTATGGCTCACCCGTCTATGTGCGCAAGCAGATCGTGCACAACGTGCACGTTGTGACGACTCTGGAACGCCAGGGTGCTGTCTTCGTCGACGACGTCGACGAGGTGCCTCGCGGAGCCCACATCGTGTTCTCGGCCCATGGCGTCTCTCCCGCAGTGGTCTCTGCCGCTGCAGATCGACAACTAGAAGCGATTGATGCCACCTGTCCGCTCGTAACGAAGGTGCACAGGGAAGCTATCCGGTTCGCCAAGAACGACTATCAGATCCTCCTCATCGGGCATGCCGGTCATGAAGAGGTTGAAGGCACGATGGGTCACGCGTCGGGACGTACAGTGCTCGTGACGAGTCCGGAAGATGCTGCGACCGTCGAAGTGGACGATCCGGAGCGTCTGGTATGGCTTTCGCAGACCACCCTGAGTGTTGACGAGACCATGGAAACCGTGCGCCTGCTCAGGCAGCGTTTTCCCCAATTGCAAGATCCTCCGAGTGACGACATCTGCTACGCCACGCAGAATCGACAGCTTGCCATCAAGAAGGTTTCCCAGGAAGCGGAACTGGTGATTGTCGTCGGTTCGGCGAACAGTTCGAACACGCTGCGTCTCGTCGATGTCGCGCTTGAGCACGGGGCCAAGGCCGCATACCGGGTCGACTACGCGAGCGAGATTCGGCAGGCATGGCTTGTTGGCGTCGCCACCGTCGGCGTCACGTCCGGTGCCTCCGTGCCGGAGGTTCTCGTGCAGGAGGTTCTCGCTGACCTAGCCGATGCCGGCTACGGCAGCGTGAGTGAAGTCGTCACAGCGGAAGAAGACATCATGTTCTCGCTTCCGAAGGAGCTCCGCACGACGCTGGATGGCTCTCGCGATGCACGCGCGCTGGGTGGACGCGGTGGAGCACCGCATCCGCACACCCTCGATGGACAGGAATAATGACAGACCCCAGACCCCGCCCGCAGTACGGCGAATATGCGACACCCGAAGAGCAGGCGAGAGCTCTCGGGCGTCCAGCTCCTGAGGCGCATGCATCACACGATGCCGTTCGCGCTCAGCATTCCTCGCCCGCTGCACTGCCGCACCATGAAGCTGTGGCGGTGCGGCCGCAGGATGGTGCAGCGCCGGAGGGCGTAGGGCAGGTCCATGCACGGCGGCGCAGCAGAGATGCGGTGATCACCGTCACCCTTCTGGCTATCGGTTTGGTCTGGGTTCTGCTGTCTATCCCAAGCGCATCCGATTTCGTCGACACGCTGGACCACACCTATGCGCTTCAGGGCTACACCGGGCACTACGGGCCTGTTGCGCTGGCATCGACGATCGGTCTAGCCATCAACATCAGCTCGATCTCGCTCTGGGGCATCACCTGCGCGGTATCGATCGTTGTCCTCCGCAGGCATCGGCGAGCTTTTTACATTCCGATCATTGGCGCTGTTCTGGCGGGAATCGTGGTTCTCTCACTGACGCTCGTGGCCATGCTCAACGACCCAGGGCTTATCGCGTACGTGAATTCGCTGCAGCGATAATCGGCAGCTTTTCTCGCACCGCCCGAAGGCCAAGGCGAATTACGGGACCGCAGGTGTCAGAATTAGCCAACACAAGGCGGACGACCGGGGGCGGCGGATGACAATTGCCGTTCTCCCACGGGCTACTGCGGCAGCGGTCATCAACCGCGCTGTTGCGCGCGGAACCTGGGCCGTCACGCTGGTCATTCTGGTGCTCGATCTGCCAGGGCTGCTCGATGTTTTCTTCCGCAGGGGCTTGCAGAATCAACTTGCCGTGCCCGTGATCGCACTCCTGGTCATGATCTGCGCACTCACAGCTACAGCACTGCGCCCCGTGCCTTGGCTTGTAGCCCTCTACCTGCTGGTTGGTGGCGTCTGCATCACGGTGTATGAGTTAGCAATCCTCAGCGCCGATCCGAGTCTTGCGACCGATGCGACCTACCTGCTCAATCGCCCCGCCGTGGCAATCGTGCTGGTGAGCTCGTTGTCGTCTAGTACCCTCCTCGGCATCCTGTGGTGCGTTCTAGGCTATGCGGTCTCGATCTGCGCATCCTTTATCGCCGCGCAGATGGCCAGTCACGCGTTCGTACCCGGAGCCGGGCCAACGCTGGTCGTTCTCCTCTATCTCAGCGTCTACGGTGGTCTTGCGCTCGTGCAGCGCACCCAGCGCAATCGCATCCCGGACTTCGCCGAAGCAGAGGCGCAGACCAGGAGGATGGACACAGAGCGCGACTTCACTCGACGCACGATCGCCGCAGTGCACGACACCGTGTTGAACGATCTCTCCTTCGTTATCAATGCTCCGGATGCCCTCGATGACACCGCGCGCGAGCGGCTTCGCGCTGATGTGGCCACCCTCACGAGTGCAGAGTGGCTGAGCCAGACTGGTGAGGCCGCGGAAGCTCACCGTTCGGAGGCCTCCGTGCGCAATCGCCTCGCCGCTGTGGTGAGCGAGATGCAGTGGCGCGGGCTCACCGTCCACGTCAGCGGAAATGGAAGCACGACACTTCGTGCCACCACGACCGCCGCTGCGGCCGGTGTGGATGCGGCACGCGCGTGTCTCGAGAACGTCATCGCGCATTCTGGTGTCGCGGTTGCGCAACTTGTCGTGGGGCAGGAAGACGGCGAGAGCACGATCATGGTGATCGACGAGGGTAGTGGATTCGACCCGGCCACGGTGCCCAAGGATCGCCTGGGTCTCAGGGTCGCGGTTATCCAGCGAATCGAAGCCGTTGGTGGTTACGTGCGAGTGTGGTCTTCCCCGGGAAATGGCACCTCCGTATTGATTTCGGTCCCTGCCACAGCTGTGTCCGCTGGTGGCGACGAGCGTCAGGATCGGAAAATACCGGATGAGCCGGGCGGTGAAGACGATGCAGCCCTCGTCGAGAACTAAACCTCACGCGAACTCGGCCCAAGGTGTAGACCCACTGAGCTGGTTCGTTGGCCCGCTCGCACCGCTCACATTCGCTGCCGTCATCCTGGTGCTGGGCACGTTGCTGGTTCTAGACGGGTACCACGAGGCGTCTGTGATCGCGGTTCAGCTCGTGGCTGTGCTGCTGTGCACCTCGGCTTGCGTGCTTACCTATATTGCGACGCGTCCCAAAAGGCCACCGATCGGTTGGGCCGTGAGCAGTCTCGGACTCCTGATTTCGCTCTGCGGGTGTCTGCTCTCCGGCCTGAATAACGGGCCAGATGGACAGTCCGTCGAACAATGGTGGGCACCCGGTTCGGTGTCACTCGCGGTCGCAAGCCTGGCGCCGTATCTACCGATCTCACGGCTTGTGCCGCTCGGGCTTGCTGCAACGGCGGCGGTTGGCGGCATAGGCTTGGCGACCTTTCCAGCCGGTTCTGGGGTCTGGTCGGCGGCGGGGGTCGTCGTGATCGTCGTGACGACCCCGTTGCTCGGATTAGCCGCGTCGTCAGTCTTCGTCGTCATCGTCGTGCGCACTATGCGGCGACTTCTCTCCGATCAGGACGGCGTCGGGCACCAGAGCAGTGAGCGCGAACGTGCTGGCGTTGACGATGCCGCACAAGTGAAGGAACGGGATGCGCTGGCCAGACTTACCGCGCGAGTCACCCCGTTTCTCACCGGGTTGGCTGAAACAGGAAGCGTCACGAGTACCGATCGCGCGGTTGCCGGGCAGCTCGCACGCCGCCTGCGTGATGATCTGGTGGCGCGTGCACACTCGAGCTGGTTGGACGGTCTCGCTGATGGCCGGCCGATCGTCGTGATGGATCCGCAGAACAGGGCCGACACGATGAACGCCGCGCAGAAGTCGGCGTTAACCGGGCTGATAACGGCAATTCTCGATACGTCGAACACCGCATCCAAGTCCGTGCTCGTGGAACTGCGCGG
>JBDTAD010000443.1:0-11520 GCA_039924815.1 Lacisediminihabitans sp. | reverse complement strand
TCTCGAAAAACGCTTTCTTCTCCGCATCGGAATACGGCAACACGTTGTGTAGTGATGCTGGTCTGCTTGGTGTTGGTAGGGCAACACCGCGCCGTCGGCGGCGTAGAGCCCCGACATCTCCGGTGGGGCGTCTGCCTTTTCTTTAACGATGCGAAGGCCTCCTCGGGTCTCGTCCATCGTCAACATGTCCTTGGAAATCCTTACGAGCCGTAACGTCACTGGTCGCCTCCTTTCATTGGCCGCTCTGGTGCGTGAGTCCGATCTCACTCGGACTCTGCCGGCGCACCACAACAATGACGCTGCGTCAGCGTCGCACGCAGACATCGTTCTGGATTTTCCGCGTGGCGGAACGCACGCGCGTAGAGCAGATCTACACTCGCGACATCGCGAACGCAGAGCTCGATGTTTTCGTTTCACCGAGACAGCAGGTGGAGCGCGATTTCGGCAGGCCCTAGCAGGTAAGGGCGGACGCTGATTATTTCACCGGATGCGCCGTACCTCGATGCCGTCGCGTCGGCACATTCTGTGTGAAGGAAAGTCGCTACGGATCCAGACTCCAGTGGCCGTCTGAGCAATTAAATAGGCCAGTAGGAGAGAGTAGGGTTCGCATGACTCAGAGGTCTAGTCAGGTTGGTAGTGGGGGTGCGCTGTGGCCGCTTTCGTCAGACGGCCGCCCGGTCGCACGTGTGGTAGCTCCGAACATCGAACGCACTGGTCAGTTCGATGGGGTCTGGCCAATCGATGATCCGGCCACCGGCCAGGTAGTCGGGTGGTGTGATCCGACTTCGCTCGACGAGGTGGACTCTGTCGTCGACATGGCGCTGCACGCATTCCCTGCTTGGGCTGCACTCGCACCGACGGACCGTTCGGCGGCGATGGTCGCAGGTGCAGCATTGATTGAGGATCACCTCGCAGAGCTCGCGGCTTGCCTCGTGAAGGAGGTCGGCAAAACCGGGGATGAGTCACTGGGAGACGTTCGAGGCGGCATTTCGCTTCTTCGATCCTTCGCGGCGTTGGCCTCACGAGCTGCGGAAGTGCACGACCTCAGTGGGCTGGAGTCGACGGGGGCTGCGGACGAGGTGCTCGTCCACCGCGTTCCGGTGGGCCCGGTCGTTGTCATCACGCCATGGAACTCACCGATCTACCTGACGATGAATTGTGTCGCACCGGCTCTGGCCGCTGGCTGCACTGTCGTGGTTAAGCCCGCTGAGGCAGCACCATTGGGTGTCACCGCAGCCCTCGAGCTGCTGTCCTCCGCGCTTCCGGCGGGGGTGCTGACGGTCGTACAGGGTGCGGGTGCCGAGGTGGGTTCGGCACTCTGTGCACACAACGAAATCAGAGGCGTCTTGTTCGTTGGCGGAACAGCGGCGGGGCGCAAAGTCCTTCACGCGGCCGCGCCCACGATCAAGAAGGTGTCTCTAGAGCTCGGCGGGAACGACCCCGCGATCGTGCTCGACGACGCGGTACTCAACGACGGCGCGCTGCGCGAGCTTGTCGCGGGGTGTTATTCGCTTTCGGGACAGGTGTGCTTCAACATCAAGCGCATCTATGTTCACCGCTCCCGGTTTGCCGAGTTACTCGACGGATTCACCCGGCTCGTGGATCAGATCGTGGTCGGGCCAGGCGACGATCCGACCGTGCAGATGGGACCCCTCACGACGGTTGCGGGCTACACCAACGCTCGACGGCTTCTCGACGAGCTCGCGCAATCCGGAGCTGAGGTGCATGAGGGCGGAGTCTTCTCGACTGGTTCCGCGCATCCCGCAGGGCGGTTCATCCGGCCTACGGTAGTGACGGGGCTCGATCGCACCCACGAACTCGTGGTCACCGAACAGTTCGCTCCGATCATTCCGATCATCCCCTTCGACACCGACGACGACGCTGTTTATGAGGCCAATCGAACCGAGTATGGCTTGTGCTCATCAGTGTGGTCAAGCGACCCAGACCATGCACGCTCCGTCGCTTTGCGCATCCAAGCGGGTAACACGTTCATCAATGCGCACCGCATCGGCGCCAGTGTCCCGCTCGTGCCGTTCGGTGGCTTTAAGCAATCCGGCCAGGGAAGAAACCACATGATGCATGCGATCGCGGAATGCACCGAGGAGCATGCAATCGTTCGATACTCCCGACCGGGCGACCAGATTCCGGGCATCCAGTCCTGGTTGTCACTGAACCTCAGTTCGATTGCCGGACCGGTGACAGGGTGACCGACGATCCAGCCTTCGCGGACGCCACTGAAACCCTCAAGCAGTTGCGTCGCGGTGAACTGTCGAGCCGGGACTTGCTCGAGAACTACCTCGATCGGATTGAACGGCACGAATGGGTGAATGCGGTAGTCACCGTGGATGCAGACCATGCGCGAGCGCAGGCCAGTGCGGCGGACGCAGCTCGCCGCACGGGAATCGAGCTCGGCCCGCTGCATGGGCTGCCGATCACGGTGAAGCACGACCTTGAGGTGGGTGGCATGCTCTCGACCTACGGGTCGACGTATAACCGGGACCACGTAGCCTCGCGCGATGCTGAATCGGTTGCTCGTCTCCGGCGCGCGGGCGCGATCGTCTTCGGGCGAACCAACCTGCCCGAGTTCGCGTCGGACGGACAGAGTTACAACGAGCTCCACGGTGTCACGCGTAATCCGTGGGATAGCGAACGCACCCCAGGAGGTTCCTCAGGGGGATCTGCTGCCGCTGTTGCCGCAGGGATGACAGGGCTGTGCCTGGGCAGTGATCTGGGTGGGTCCATTAGAATTCCCGCCGCGTGGTGCGGGGTCCCCGCCTTGAAGCCCAGTTGGGGTGTTGTTCCGACGACTGGCTCTGCGCCGACGCCGGGACCCGCTGCATTTGAGGAAGAGCTCCTCCCCGAGGACGTCGCGGTTTCGGGGCCGCTCGCGCGCAGCGTGGCTGACTTAGCGCTCGCGCTCGACGTGCTCACCTCGAAGGGCGAGGGACGGGTGTCCCGTCGGGACCTGCCGGCATCCTCGATCGACCCCACCCGACCGCTGCGGGTAGCTGCTTGGTTCAATGACGCTCGCTCTCCAACTTCGGCAGCGACGCTCAGGGTGCTGGAGGACGCCTGCCGGGATCTGCAGAAGGCAGGAGTAGAAGTGGTCGGGACCACGACCCCCGGGCTGGAACTTGATCGACTGGAAGAGCTCTTTGAACTCATGTTCATGTCCGATCTCGTTGGGCATGTAGGCGAGACCAGCTATCGGGAGATCGTTGCGGGTTTCGTGGGCGCGGATGACTGGATGTCCCGCGTGCACTATCGAGCGGCGACGCTTTCGCACCGCGATTGGCTCGCGCTCGAGGCAGAGCGCAACGGTTTGCGGCGCGCCTGGGCTGATTTGTTCCGCGACGTCGACGTGCTGATCACGCCCGTCGTTCCAACCACCGCTTTGGCTCACGATCATAGCGAGCCGGTGAATGATCGTGTTCACCTTGTGGACGGTGTGTTAAGGCCATGGCGACCCTACCTCACGCGCTGGTGCGGTGCCATTGGTGTTGCGGGGTTACCCGCAGTCTCGGTGCCCGTCGGGCTCGACGCCGCAAACCTCCCCGTGGGCATGCAGGTCGTCGGGCCGCTATACGGCGATCGGACCGTGCTCGCGGCGGCGGCTGTGATCGAGCGTATCTGTGGCGGGTATCGCATCCCGCCGGCCGTCGCGCGATAGGACTGGGTGTAAGGCCGGGAAGGCTGACGTTGAGCCGAGTTCGTGCGCGAGCTCGTCGGTTGCGGAGCGCAACGTCTCAATTATTGCGCTCTCGTTGCTCAGTAAGTGGGCAGCGTCGCTCCAGCTGACAGACAACGAGAAGCGTGGTACCCCCGGGATCCATGGGAGCGCTATCGCAATCGAAGCTACATCGTTGATGGCCTCGCCGACACTCCGAGCAAACCCGCAGCGGCGGACCTCGGCAAGCTCACGGCGCAGCTGGCCGATCGACTGGATTCGCCCATACCGCGTAATTGGGACGCCGTCTGGGTAAAGCAGCGTGAGGGAATCGGTCGACATTTCGGCAAGCAACGCCTTGCCACCAGCGACAACGTGCGCGGGCAGTAGCCACCCGGGCCGGGCCTGCGCGGGCGACAATGTTGGCGAAGGTTGCGCTCCCGCGACGAAACGAGCGCCGTTGCCCTCGAGCATCAGCAGATGGACGGTACCCCCAAGTTCGCTACGGAGTTTGCTGACATGTGGGCGGGCGAGCCCAATCACGTCCCTCGGTGCTGGAGTGCTCGACGCGAGCGTAGCCATCGCCGGACCGCGTCGGTATGCGCGGTGTTCGCCCTGAACGACGTAGCCGTGCAGCACCAGCATCTGCAGAATGCGATGGGCGGTGGAGGGTGAGGTCCCGAGGACTGCCGCCGCCTCAGAAACAAATATCTGTGATCGCTCGCCAATAAGAGTGAGGAGTGTCAGGGCGCGGTTGACTGAGGAGATCTGATACGCCGGGTGCCTGAGGTCGTGATTGGATCCTGTGGTCATGAAACTTCCTGGCTGTTCGTGGGCGAGACTTGATTGTCAAGTGTGATCGGCCAGCCCGTGGTGGTCTGGGCTTCGTTGAGAAGGACGCGGAACGCGCCGACGATCAGTGTGGCTACCTGATCCTGGGTGATGGTGGCGATCAGCGGTCCCGCCGCGGCCAGCTGCGGGAAGTCGGCTTCATTGAGTGAAAGCAATTCTGCCTGTGTGCGTCGGAGACCGGCCGCTCTCTGCACGTCGGGGCGCTCCTCATAGTGTGCGAGGGTTGCCGCGAAACTAGTGGTCACCTCGGCGAAGACCCGGAAGTATCGAGCGGCAGCTTCCGGGGAAAGCCCCAAGTCACCGAGCGCCGTGACGGTGATCTCTGCGAGCAAGCGCCAGTTCGACCCGGACAGGGGCACACTCATAGCGTCGATAGCAAGGAATGGGTGGGCCCGGAAAGACTCGACAATCGCGTGGAAAGTCGCTACTAGTCGTGCCCACGGATCAGCGTCACGTCCCGCAGCCTCGACAACAGACACAAAGAGTAAGTCGCCGCACGTGGCTATCAGATCTTCTTTGTCGGAGAAGTGCCTCCAAACCGCCGAGCGGTCAACGCCGAGCACGTTTCCGAGGGTCGCCCCAGACACCCGAACCGCATCTTGACCGGGGCTGTGGCTCGAGATCGATAGGGCGGCTTCGGCGATCATCTCACGGTTGAGTCGGAGGCGTCGTGGACTCGTCATAAGGGAAGAATAGGCACTCGCTGCCTATTTGTCTACACTGGTGTCATCAATGATGATTAGCTAGGCGAGGTAGTTACAAATGTCGACAATATTCACGAATGGCCGCTATTTCGATTCAGGAACGGGGTCGCGAGTCGGGAGTGTTGCCGTCGTGAACGGGCGAATCGCGGCAATTGGCGGACTCGAGAAAGCCCGGACCGTAGCGGGCAGCCATGCGGATGAGGTCGACCTCCAGGGAGGGCTACTTAGCCCTGGATTCATCGACGCGCACTTCCATCCTATGATGGGCGGACTCGAGCGTTCGATGTGCGACCTCGGCTCTGCAACGAGCGCACGCGACTGTGTGGAGATCGTCTCCGCGTTTGCGCAACGGAACCCAGCCGAAGCATGGATTGTCGGTGGTGGTTGGCGCCTGGACCTATTCCCCGGAGGCGTACCGACTCGACACGAGCTCGATGCTGTCGTCCCCGATCGTCCCGTTATCCTGCGCAGTGCCGACCGACATGTTTCGTGGGTCAACTCCCGTGCTTTGGAGATCGCAGGCGTAACCGCCCACACCCCTGATCCGGACGACGGCCGGGTCGTGCGAGATTCTCAGGGGAACCCCTCAGGCATCTTCTATGAGGGAGGGATTGCGCTCATCGAGCGTGCATCGCCGGCGCCCAGCCAAAGTGCGCTCAAACGCGGACTGATGGTCGCCCAGGAATATGCGCTGAGCCTGGGGATAACTGGCTGGCAGGATGCGCTACTCCGGGTACAGCAGAATGGCGTCGACTCGCTGGACGCGTATCTTGAGGCAATCTCCGAAGGCGGGCTGAAAGTCAAGGTGACAGGCGCGCTCTGGTGGGACCGCACTCGTGGACTCGAGCAACTGCCAGAACTCGTCGCGCGCCGACGGCGGGCTGAAGGGAAAAGCGATCGCTTCCGCGCCGACTCGATCAAAATCATGCTCGACGGCATTCCCGAGAGCTTCACAGCACTTCTCTCGCATCCGTATCACGACGGGCACGGCAACCCGACCAACAACAGTGGCATTCGGCACATCGACACCGCGGCGCTGCGTCAGATCGTACGAGCGCTCGATGCCGAGGGGTTCCAGATGCATTTCCACGCAATCGGCGATCAAGCTGTGCGTGAGAGTTTGGATGCGCTCGCGGAGCTGCCGGGAAATAGCGACCTGCGACATCACCTGGCCCACCTCCAAGTCGTCAATCCAGAAGACGTTCGCCGCTTCGCGGGGCTGACAGCCACGGCCAACATTCAACCGCTCTGGGCGCAGAACGAGCCCGTAATGACCGATCTGACCTTGCCCTTCCTGGACCCGTCGCTTTGGCCGTGGGTGTATCCATTCGGTGATCTCGCGCGCGCAAACGCGCACCTCGCGGCAGGTAGCGACTGGCCGGTCTCGGATGCGAACCCACTCGCGGGTATGCACGTCGCCGTCAACCGAAGCAGTCATGCGTCGTCAGCCGCCGGACCGTTCATTCCCGAACAGGCCATGTCACTTCAGGTGATCTGGGATGCCTACACGTCCGGCTCAGCGTGGACCAATCACCGCGAGACTACAACAGGTGCCATACGGGTTGGGGCAGCAGCCGACCTGGCGGTCATTGACCGTGACCCATTTTCGAATTCGATAGACCACATTGAGCGTGCAATTGTCACTGGTACCTGGATCGATGGCGAGCAGGTCTGGGCGCGCGGAGCGTGACAGGCCGCGCGACGAGGTGATTCGATACTCCGGCGCACCCTGACAACGTGTACGCGTAACTGGCTAGCGGTCTAGGTAGCCGGTCCCCGTGGTGGCGCCCCCCGAAGCGACACGCTCCTCCATTTGTTCCGGCTCAAGGTCACGATCGGGCAGCACGACGCGGAACCACATGTCGTTGAACATCCAAACGCCATCGACGAGGCGGTAGTGACACTTGTAGCGCCCCTCAAGCCATGGACCCCATACTCGGGTGTAGCCGCCGAAGGTGCGGAACTCGCAGACGTGTCGGTGCCAGGTCCATTCGCCGTACGCCGTCTGGCCGTCTGCGGCGATCGTGATGGTGGGCGAGGACAGAATATAGCCGTCGTGGCTGCGAACCATGCCGTGGAGTTCTGCGAACACCTTCTCGACAAGCTCCCGCTTTCCGGTGGTGCGGCCGTGCCATCGGATGTCGGTCACGGCATCTTCGGTGAAGAAGTCGGCCATCCCATCCCAGTCGCGGTCCGCGAGCTTACGAATGTAGGTGCGGTGCAGGATCTTGATGTTCTCGATATCTTCGAGGCGCTGAAGGCGTCGCTCGAGCACGTCAAGCCGCTCGATCATGGATGCATTGATGCTCACGTTTTCACCTCTCGTTTTGTCCACCGTGGCGGCTTCGACTGCCGTGGTCAAAAATCCGTGCTGGTTTTCTGTCACCCAGAAAATCGCCTGAACAACTTCGCAACCCGCGGATCGACGCACCGACGTGCTGTGCCCGAGTGCTTCGAAGTCGTGCGCGGTTCCCGGCACCATTTCCGCACTGTGGAAATCCCCTGTCGGCTCATGCCAGTCGCAATGGGCGACCATACGCTGGTGGCACATTCGGCTACCTGAAGGAGCACTCAATGAAGTTCCCTGACGTCCCGACCTTCCGTGCCTTCCAGGCACCGGGGCGGTTCGAGGCGGACATTCGCGACATTACGGTTATCCAAGGCGAGGTACCGCAGGACCTCAATGGCGGCTACTACCGCGTGGGGCCGGATCCATTCTTCCCTCCCCTGTCAGGCAATGACATTCCGCTGAACGGTGACGGGATGGTGACCAGGTTCCGCTTTGATGCCGGGCGCGTCGACTTCCGCTGCCGGTACGTCAGGACGCCCAAGTTCGTCGTAGAACGCGAAGCGGGCCGAGCTCTCTTCGGCGCATACAGGAATCCCTTCACCGACGATCCGCTTGCCTGCGGAGTAAGCCGGGGCACCGCCAACACAAACGTGATCTGGCACTCCGGGCGAATGTTCGCTCTTAAGGAGGACAGCCACCCAGTGGAGATCAACCCGGTCACGTTGGAGACGCTCGGCTCGTGGGACTATGCGGGGTCGCTCACCAGCCTGACTGCAACTGCGCACCCGAAGGTGGATCCTTCCACCGGAACGCTTGTTTTTTTCGGATACGCAGCACGGGGTGAGACCACTCCAGACATCGCATATTACGAAGCCGACGTCAACGGCAGCATTGTGCACGAATCCTGGCTGCGTGCCCCGTATTCAGGCATGGTCCACGACTTTGCAGTGACCACTAATCACATCGTGTTCCCAGTAGTTCCGCTGATCAGCGATCTCCAGCGGCTAAAAGACGGATTGCCACATTTCGCCTGGGATCCGTCCCTGCCGATGTACCTGGGGGTGCTACCGCGCCGCGATCCGGACGCAACGGTTCGCTGGTTCCAAGGAAGTGCGCGCTTCGCCAGCCACACCATGAACGCGTTCGAGGAAAACGGCCGGATTTACGTCGACATGTCAGTGGGAGACAGCGTTGTGTTCCCCTTCTTCCCGGAGATCAATGGCAAACCATTCGACCCTGAAGCGGCCACACCTTATGTGTCGCGTTGGACGCTTGACCTCAACGCGCCCACCGACGACTTCCGCCTGACGCGACTCTCCGACGTGCCGGGCGAGTTCCCACGGATCGACGAACGATTCGCCATGAGTGACTATCGCTTCGGGTACGCGTCCATGCAGGGCCTCAGCGTTGACGCAAAGACGCCGGGCAGTGCCAGCGGGATGCGCTTCAATCTGATCGGTAGGGTCGATCACCGTACGGGTGAGACGACACACCACGATGTGGGCCAAAACTCTGCCACTCAGGAGGCCGTGTTTGTACCGCGAACCGGTTCGGTCGATGAAGGTGACGGCTACCTCATGGCGCTTGTAAACCGATATGACGAGATGCGCTCAGATTTGTTGATCCTAGATGCAGCGGACGTCAGCGGTGAACCCGTCGCAACGCTTGCACTGCCCTTGCGATTGCGCAACGGCCTGCACGGCACCTGGGTGGATGCCGAACAGCTGCGTCGGTACGAGCCGACGCGGGATCCGATCACGTTCGGTGACGAAATGCCTTCGTGGTGATCGATCTCTCACTGAGCGTCAATGTCATCGACCCGCATCGAGGTCGCGGCCCTTTCCTCTCGCCGGCGTCTTGGCGAACGGATGTTCATCCCGCTCTCGAAGACTGCGGATACAAGGTTCAGGAATTTTCCGTCTCCGGTCATGCGCGTGTATTCAGAGAGGGAGAACTTCCCGATGCGCACGACCGCCGTGGTGCCTACACGACACGCGTCCTCGCTATTCGGCCGAGCTCCGATGCGGCTTTCAGTGGAGTTGTCCATATCGAGCTGATTAACCCCTCCGCGGGCGAGGACTTCCCGATGTTCTGGCCGGACGCAGGATTCCATCTCATGGAGCGCGGAGATGCCTACCTCGGGGTGACGTGCAAAGCAGTCACGGTCGATGATCTGCGTACCCGCGACCCTGAGCGCTACAGCGGCCTCCGTATCGCTCACGACAGCATCATCTGGGATCTGCTGGGCGCGGTGGCGCGTTCATGTCACGAGGCCGGTAGCGGTGGACTATTGCCAGGGCTGCGGGCTCCGCAGAATCGGCTCGCTACTGGGTGGTCGCAGTCGGGCGGCTTCCTCCGCACGTACATAGCGGAGCGCATCCACCAGGAGCACAGCGCGCAACTGCCTGTGAGCCACGGTAGTGACGAGATCCTGGACGGATACCTGATCGGAGTTGCCAGTGGAGGCTTCGGTCCGCACGGCTACATTGAGCTGGCTCGCGATGGGGAGATCGAGTTCGACCAGAAGTTTCGGCCGAAGACGCTGAACCCTGCGCAGGTTCCCATGACCGATGCTCGGCGAATAATGCTGGAGCCGCCCGTACCCGTCATCGAGTACATGAGCGAGGACGAGGCTGTTCAGCACGTATGGCACCGCAGGCCGGATAGCGATTGCCCCGGCGACCGCTACCGGTGCTATCAGGTGCCAGGGCGGGGACACGAGACCGGCCTGCTGTCCGACGCGGACCGAGCGGATGAACTCGGTCTAGCTCCTGGGGAGGTGCCGACCTCTGAGCCGCCGATCCGGCACGACTCGAGCCGTTGGCTCATTGCGTCGACTATCGACCACCTAGTCGCCTGGGTCAACGGAGGCGCCCCTCCTCGTGCCGATCCTATTCGGGTCGATGTCGAACGCGGACGGCTGCAGGACCCGGCTGGTATCGACTATTCGCAGGTGACTGTGCCGCTCGACCACAACGGGTACGCCATGGGTGGCCTGCGACACCTCGACGCCGACGTGCCGACGGCCAGCGTCGAGACCGACCCGCAGGGTCCACTGGTAATGCGTCGCTGGGTGCGGACACCCTTCACCACGGAGAAGATCGCCATGATGTATGGCGATCGCGAGCACTTCCGCAGGGTTGTGACGGCGCGTGCCGAGATCCTCGTCGCCGATGGCTGGCTCCTCGCTGGGCATCGTGAGGCCGCCATTGAAGGTGCGATCGCCCGTTTCGACCTGGACTTCGCTGCCGGATGAGACCACAGGGCATTTAGCCCGGTCTCGGGCACTTTGGCAGATCCACATGTCGGACGCGTCCATACTTAACAAAGATCGGGCCCGGTGTATCACCGGGCCCGATCTTTTGCGTTCAGCTTTCAGCCGGTGGCGCCGAGGTCGGCAGCCCACGGGTAGAAGAGGTCAACAAACGACGCGGGGGGCCCGGTCAAACCCTTCTGCATGTACAAGACATTGGAGACATTGACGATAGGAATCCATGGCATTTTTTTGTAGAGAGCCGCGTCCAGTAACGAGAGCAGGTGGTCACGAGTCGTTGTGTCAGCTGTGAGTCCCGCCGTCGCGATCTGCTCGGACAGTGTCTTATCCACGAATCCGCCATAGTTCTCCTCGTTGTCTACCGTGCCCCAACGGGAGTAGAGCGCGAAAGGATCGGCCACCGGTATGTAGTCTTGCGTTCCAAAGGCATCGGCGTTGCTCTGCTTCCAACCATCGGGGCCGCTGTAGAGCGCGTAGAAGTCCGCCTCGGTGATCGACTTGAACTCGATGTTCAGACCGATCTTGGTGCCTGCCTCCACGAGCGCCTGCAGAGTCTGGTTCATCGACTGGGTGATCCCAGTGAACGCCGCAATAACGATCTTTTCCTTGGGCGAGCCAGCAGCGCGAACGAGCTTCCGCGCGAGTTTGAGATCCTCTTCGCTTCCGCCGGTGCTCGCCGAGATCGTCGGCTTCACTCCTTCATACGCCGAACGGGGAAGCAAACTCTGCGCAG